>JAYTAJ010001087.1:0-2734 GCA_043737575.1 Myxococcales bacterium
GCGCCGCGGGCGATGATCTCGTCGCGCTCGGCGTTCTGCTTGGCCTCGAGCAGGTCGCGCTCGGCGTTCTTCTTCGCCTCGAGCTCGGCGCGCTCGACCGCGGCGCGGGCGACCGCCTCCTCGCGCTCGCCGACCCGGCGCGACTCGAGCGCCTGCTGCTCGCCGAGCAGCCGGGTCTCGAGCTGGCGCAGCGCGGTCGCGCGCTCGGCGTCGAGCTCGGCGCGCAGCCCGCCGAGCGCTTCGTCGTGGGCGTCGCGCAACGCCGCGGTCGCGGCGTCGTGCTCGAGCCGCAGCCGCGCGACGTGATCGCCGCGCACCGACTCGGCCTCCTGCTTGACCTCCTCGAGCGCGGCCTGAGCGTCGGCGGTGAGCTTGGCGACCGCCTGCTCGTGGATCGCGCGCAGCTCGGCGCGGCTGGCGTCGAGGTCGCGGCGGGCCTGCTCGGTGGCGGCCGCGATCTCGCGGCGAGCCTCGGCCTCGACGGTGGCGACCGCCTCGGCGCGCTCGCGCGCGGCCTCGGTGGCGAGCTCGGCCAGCGCCCGCTCGTGCTCGGCGCGCAGCGCGTCGCGGGCCTCGCTCGACTTCAGGCGCTCGGCGCCGATCGCCTCCTCGGTCGCGGCCTGGTGCTGGTCGGCGCGGGCCTGGAGCTGGGCGTCGTGGGCGGCGCTGGCCGCGGCGATCGCGCCGCCGTGCTGCTCGGTCAGCTCGGCGCGCAGCGCGGCGAGCGCCTCGTCGAGCTGGGTCGCGGCCGCCTGCTCGATCGTGCCGATGCGCGCGGTCGCGGCCAGCTCGGCCTCGGCGCGGACCCGCTCGCGCGCCGCGGCGTGCTCGCGCTCGGCCTTGGTCGTCGCCGCGGCGTGGGACGCGGTGAGCTGCGCGATCTGCGCCTCGGCCTCGCGCCGGGCCGCCATTGACTCGGCGTGCTGGCCGCGCGCGGCCTCGGCGTCGGCGGTGAGCTTGCCGACCCGGGCCTCGAGCGGACCGATGCGCGCCTTCGACTCCGCGGCGGCGTGCTCGGCGATCTCGACGCGCTCGTGATCGCCGAGGAGGCGCGCCTCGAGCTCGACGTTCTTGCTCTCGACCGCGGCCTTGGCGTGCTGGAGCTGGCGCGTCCGCTCGCGGGCGTCGAGCACCTCGCGATCCTTGTGCGAGATCTCGTCGCGCAGGCCGAGCAGCTCCTTGTCCTTGGCCGCGAGCATCTCGCGCAGGTTGAGGAACTCGCGCTCGCGGGTGACCGGCTTGATCGGCTCGGCCGGCTTGGCCTTGTCGAGCTCGGCCTTGAGCCGCTGGTTGTCGCGCTCGAGCTGGTGGAGCTTCTGCAGCGTGCGGCGATCGTGGACGCCGGACTGCTCGGCGTCGGCGCGCGCCGCGATCTCGTCGAGGCCGAGATCGAAGGGCGCTGGCTCGTCGGCGGGTGGCGCGCTCGGCGGGCCGAGCGGCGGCGGGATGGTCGCGACCGCGCGGCGCGGTGGCGGCGGCGGCGCGATCGGCGCGGACGCGATCGGCGCGGGCGCGATCGGCGGCAGCGGGATCGACGCGCTCGACTCCATCGACACCAGCCCGTCGAGCGAGTCGATCACATCGATGGTGTCGGCGGTCGTATCGATCGACGGCGCAGGCGCAGCCGCAGCCGCAGCCGCAGGCGCAGGCGCGGCGATCGGCTCGGGGATCGCCGGATCGGGATCCGGCAGCGGCGCCGGCTCGGGCGGCGCGCTCGGCTCGTGGATCGCCGCCAGCTCGATCGCGGGCACCGGCACCGCGAGCCGCGCCACCTCCATCGGGATCGCGTCGGTCAGCGCCGCGAAGGCCGCGTCGGTCTCGGCGTCCATCAGATCGTCGAACGCCTTGGTCGACGCCTGGGTGTGCACGCTCTCGTCGAAGTCCTCGACCTCGCCGAGGTCCATGCCAGCGAGCTCGGAGCCACCCGGCTCGACTTCGTCGACCACGACGTCGTCGTCGATCGCGACCTCGTCGACCTCGATCGGCAGCGCCAGATCAGCGTCGACCAGATCGCCCAGCCCGATCAGGTTGTCGAACTTGCCGAGCAGCTCGGCCACCGACAGCTCGCGCTTGTCGAGGTACTCGTCGGCGTGGACCTTGAGCTTGCGGTGGGCGACGAAGGCGTCGGGCGCGACCGTCGCGGTGATCAGCACGACCGGCAGGTTCGCGGCGACGGTCTTCTTCGCCTTGTTGAACGTCGCGTAGCCCTTCTTGTCGGGCTCGTCGACCGCGATCACCACCGCGATCGCGCCCAGCTTGGCGACCCGCCCGAGGGCGTCGCCCGAGTCGTCGGCGACGATGTCGAAGCCGTAGGGCCCGAGCTCGCGGGTGAGCAGAGCGTGGAAATCGCGATCGGAGTCGATGAGCAGGATCGGGCGCTGGCTCATGCCGCGCCGAGCATATCTGCTAACGCCTTGGATCGTCGTTGCCGATGCGCAGGATCAGCAGCGAGTCGCGGATCAATCGCAAGAGGTCGTCCTGGGCGATCGTGTTGGAGCCGACGAGGATCACCCGATCACCGTCGCGCACCGCGATGCCGCCCTGGGGCTCGACCCACACCTGGTAGCCGCCCAGGAGCCGCGCCATCTGCGGATCGTACTGGTTCTGATTGGTGGCGACGATGGCCACGAGGCTGACGCGCTCGGTCTCGGGCGTCAGCACCGCGTAGTGCAGCCGCGCGACGGTGATCGGGTGATCCTCGTCGGCTCCAACACGATCGCCCAGGACGACCTCT
>JAYTAJ010001088.1:0-2732 GCA_043737575.1 Myxococcales bacterium
CCGCTCCTGCCCCGCGCCACGCCGCCGGTCGCCGCGGTCCCGCGCCACGAGCTCCCGATCCCGGGCGAGACCGCCGCCACCGCGGTCCAGGTGCCGACCAGCTGGCGCGCCCGCATCGCCGCCGGGCGCTGCGCTTGCGGCAAGCCGCTCGCGGTCCGCAGCGACGAGCCGATCCGGTTCGCCGGCCGGCCGCTGATCGTGGTGCGCCTCGCGTGCGACGCCTGCGGTCACGCTCGCTCGGTGTACCTCGAGCCCAGCGCCGCTTGATCAGGCGGCGCCGCGCGGCAGCGTGCAGGTGACGGTGGTCGCGCCGTCGACCGAGGTCAGCTCGATCGCGCCGCGATGCGCGCGCACGACCTCGGCGGCGATGTACATGCCGAGGCCGAGGCCCTCGGACCGCGCCGACTTGCCGCGCTGGTACGGATCGAACATGCGGGCCCGCAGATCGTCGGGCAGCGCCGGGCCGGCGTTGGTGAACGCCAGGATCAGGTCGCGGTCGCGGGCCGCGATCGAGACCGTGACCGGCGTGGTCGGCGGGCTGTGGACGAGGGCATTGCCGAGGAGGTTCTGGAACAGCTGGGCCAGCCGCACCGGATCGCCGTGCATCGAGCCGTCGGGATCGACCCGGACGTCGATCGTCCGCTGCGGGTGCGCGAGCTGCAGCTCGTCGACGACCGGGCGGAACATCCGCGCGACCGACGCGATCGGGGTCGCGACGATCGGGATGCCGCCGCCCATGCTGCCGCGCGCCAGGTCGACCAGATCGCCGACCATCTTGCTCATGCGCTCGGTGCTGCGGCGGATCCGCTTCACGATCCCGGCGGCGCGCTCGGGCAGGTCGATGCCGGCCAGGCTCTCGGCGCCGAGGGTGATGGCGTTGAGCGGCGACCGCAGATCGTGGCCGAGCACCGCGACGAACTGCTCACGCCGCTCGGCGGTGGTGCGGGCGTCGACCAGCGCGGTCGCGGTCTCCTCGTGGCGCTTCTCGGCGTCGAGCTGCACGCCGATCAGCTCGGCGAACAGCTGGAACATCGCCAGGGTTCGCGGCGCCGACAGATCGATCGGCCGAGCGTCGAGGCCGCAGACGTTGCCGAAGTACTCGCCCGACCGCAGGAAGATCGGCACCGCGATGTAGCTCTCGAACTGGTAGAGCTTCGGCGTCGGGTGCTGGCAGTGCGCCGGCTCGGCGCTGGCGTGGCTGATGATGATCGGCGCGCGGCGGTCGCGGACCTCGCGGCACAGCGTGGTCGCGACGTCGAGGGTGCCGCCGACCTCGAGGCCGAACTCCAGGCGATCGTTCACCGCGCAGCAGGTCCAGCGATCGTCGGTGACGTGCGCGACCAGCGACAGCCGCAGGCCGGTGGTCTCGGTGATGACCCGCAGGATCTGCGGGACCGAGCTGACCCGGCCGACGGCCGCGATCGCGGATTCGATCATGGATGACCTTAGTCAGGTTCGCCCGGAGGGGCAACTCGGGCTGTCAGAGCGATCCCGTACTCGATCGCCATGCGCATCTACTTCGTCGGCAGCCACGCGACCGGCAAGACCACGCTGTGCCGCTACGTCAGTCGCCGGTTCGGGCTGCCGATGATCACCGAGGTCGCGCGCGCGGTGCTCGCCGAGATGGAGAGCTCCCTCGACGCCTTGCGCACCGACATGGATCTGGTCGCCGAGTACCAGGATCGGGTGTTCGGCCGGCAGGTCGCGATCGAGCGCATGCACGACGGCGCGTTCGTCAGCGATCGCGCCTTCGACAACCTCGCCTACGCCGCCGAGCACACCACGGTCGTCGCCGAGCTGATGGGCGACCAGCGCTTCAAGGACTACATCCGCTGGGTGTCGGGCGGCACCGTGTTCTTCCTGCGACCCCACGCCGATCTGCTGAAGGAGGACGGCGTCCGCGCCGGGGTGTCGTGGGAGTCGGTGCTGCGCATCGACGGGATGATCAAGTTCCTCCTCGAGCAGCACCGCATCCCGTACCTGCCGATCGAGAGCGTGTCGATGCAGGAGCGGGTCCGCGCGGTCGAGTTCGTCCTCGGGCGCGCCGGGCTGTCGCCCGCGGTGCCGGCCTCACCGTCGGAGCGGGCGATGGCGCGCGACAGCGGCCGGCCGGTCGAGGCGCCGAGCGGCGCGACGACGCCGACCCCAGCCTACGACGCGCTGCGCGCGACCCTGGGCGGCGCGGCGCGGGTCAGCTAACATCGCGCGATGAGCCGACGGATCCTCGACGAAGCCAACATCCACCCCGCGATCAAGGACAAGATCGCCGACAGTCACAAGGACATCGTCGACGAGGTCATCGCCGCGGTCGCCGCCCACGACGTGGTCGTGATCGGGATGAAGCAGAACCCGTTCCCGCGGAAGGTGAAGAAGGCGCTGACGGCCCACGGCACGCCGTTCCACTACCTCGAGTACGGCAGCTACCTCGGCGCCTGGCGCCGTCGCACCGCGCTGAAGATCTGGAGCGGCTGGCCGACGTTCCCGATGGTGTTCGTCCACGGCGTGCTGGTCGGTGGCCACGACGACGTCGCGAAGCTGATCGCGTCGGGCGAGTGGGACACGCTGGTGAAGGCGAAGCCGACCGCAAAGTCGGTGTGAGCCGCGGCGACCCGTGCGACATTCTCGCGCATGGGACGCATGCATGGGATCGTGATCGCGGCGGTGCTCGGGCTGGGGCTGGGGCTCGGGGTCGGTGACGCGCGGGCCAACGTCCACCTGATGAAGGTCGTCGA
>JAYTAJ010001089.1:0-2731 GCA_043737575.1 Myxococcales bacterium
CGCGGCGAAGGCCTACGCGCGGCTGCGCGAGCTGCCGGGCGCCGACGATCACGCCGATCTGGGCGTCGTCGCGTACCGCATCGCGATCGCGGCGGGCGACGACGCGGCGCTGCGCGGGTTCCTCCTGCGCTACCCCGCGCATCCCCTGGCCGAGACCGCCGAGCGGACGCTGGCGCAGCACGGCGCGCCGCCGCGCTACGCCGACGACGAGCGGATCGCGCGGGCCCAGCGGCTCGTGACCGCGCACCTGTGGCACGAGGCGGTCGCCGAGCTGGCGCTGATCGACGAGCGCGCGCCGAAGGCGATGCGGACGCGGCGCGACTACTGGCTCGGCACGACGCTGTTCAAGATGCGGCGGCGCTACGCCGACGCGGGCAAGCTCTTGCTCGGCGTCGCGCCGGCGATGGACTCGGCGGAGGCGCTGTTCCACGGCGCGCGCGCGCTGTCGCGGGCCGACGACGACGACGGCGCGATCGGCTGGTACCGCAAGGTCGTGAAGCAGTACCCGAAGACCGCCTGGGCCGAGGAGGCGCAGTACCTGACCGGCTGGCTCGAGTTCAACCGCGGCCGCTACCGCGAGGCGATCGCGCCGCTCGCCGAGACCCTCCGCCGCTATCCGAAGTCGAAGTGGATGGACGACGCGCTGTGGTTCCTCGGCATGTCGCAGTTTCTCCTCGGCGATCACGCCGCCGCGCTGCCGCACCTCGAGAAGCTGGCGGCGCGGTCGGGCTCCCTCGAGGCCGGCAAGGGGCTGTACTGGCAGGCGCGCGCCCTCGAGCAGCTCGATCGCAAGCCCGAGGCGATCGCGATCTACCAGCGGCTGGTCGGGCGCTGGCCGTTCGCGTGGTACGCGCTGCTCGCCACCGCGCGGCTGCGCGAGCACGGTCAGGCGATCGGCCCGTTCGGACTGTCGCCGCCGACGCCGCGCGGCCCCGAGGTCGCCGACGCGATCGATCCCGCGGTCGCCGCCGATCCGGTGATCGCCGCGTTCGACGAGCTCGCCGCGGCGGGGCTCGCGACCGACGCCGGCCTCGATCTGGCGCGGCGCGAGCGTGGCTTCCTCGGCCGCAACCCGCGGGCGAAGGCGCTGGCGGTGCTGTTCGATCGCTACGGCCGCGGTCGCAACTGGTCGCGGCCGTGGAAGCTCGCGCTCGCCTACGACGGCGGCGCCCTCGACACGCCGGCCGACGGACCCGCGCGCTTCTGGTGGCTGCACGCGTACCCCGAGGCCTACAAGGATCTGGTCGAGCAGTACCAGCCGCTCGGCGGCGCGCCGCCGTATTACCTCTACGCGATCATGCGCAAGGAGAGCGGCTACGACCCGAACGTGGTGTCGTACGCCGACGCCCAGGGGCTGTTGCAGATGATCCCGGCGACGACGATCCGGGTCGCGCGCGCGTTGCAGCTGTCGTACGCGCCCGGCGATCTCTACGACCCCGAGCTGAACATCAAGACCGGCTCCTGGTACATCGGCAAGCTGCTCGCCAAGTTCGCGGGGCAGATCCCGCTCGGCGCGGGCTCGTTCAACAGCGGACCGCGGCCGGTCGTGAAGTGGGTCGCCACCAACGGCACCCGGCCCCTGGACGAGCTGGTCGAGCTGGTCAGCTACACCCAGACCCGCGAGTACATGAAGAAGGTCACCGAGAACTACGCGCGCTACCTGTACCTCTACACGGGCACCGTCTACGCGCAGCCGCTCGTGGTCGATCAGGCGACGGTCGACGACGAGCTCACCTATTGAGGATCTCGAGGGAACCGAGGTGTGCCGCTGTTTCCAGGTGGACTTCGCAAGACCGCTTTGCAAAACTCGGCGAATGAGCGAGCAACGGGGACGTCGAGCGGCGGTCGAGGGGGAATCGGCACCGGAGACCGCAGCGGCGGCGGGCAAGCGGGCGCTGGTCGCGGACCGCTATCCCACGCTGGGCGCGGCGCTGGCGCAGCGGGCGGAGGGCGACGACGCGCCGAGCATCCACGACGCGGCGACGATCGCCGTCGAGCACAAGGGCAGCGGCGGGCCGGTCGACAGCGGCGTCGCAGCACAGGTCGGAGCACATCTCGGCGCCGACTTCTCGGCGACGCGCGTGCATCAAGATCCGCTGGCGCAGCAGGCGACCGCGGCGATGGGCGCGCGCGCGTTCGCCTACGGCAGCGACGTCTTCCTCGGCCCGGGCGAGAGCGGCGGCGATCTGGGGCTGATGGCCCACGAGCTGACCCACGTCGCGCAGCAAGGCGCCGCGGGCCAGCGCGCACCGCAACGCGCGGTGCAGGTCGGCGACGCAAACTCTCCCGCCGAGGCCGAGGCCGATCAGGTGTCGGCCGCGGTGACCGGCGGCGGCGCGCGGCCGGCGAGCTTGATCGTCGACGACGGTCCGGTGCAGCCGGGCCAGATGCTGCGCAGCCAGTTCTTCGATCAGCTCCGCACCGAGGTCAGCGCCGCGTGCGCCGCCGAGCTGGGGCCGGAGTTCGCGGGCACCGGCTGTCCGTTCGTCGATCAGACGTTCGATCGGTACCGCGGCCTGCCGTCGGCGGGGGCGGAGGCGATGATCAAGCGCACCACGCCGGGCGCGCAGGGCGTGCGCGCCGCGGCGGACATGATCCCGCTGGTGGTCGCGCGCATGCGCGCGGGCGTGCAGACCTGGCGCGACACCGGTCAGGTGCCGCCCGAGTTCGCGGCGGTCGCGCCCGCGGCCGCGGCCGGCGGTGGTGGCGCGGCGGCGCCGGTGGCCCAGGC
>JAYTAJ010001090.1:0-2730 GCA_043737575.1 Myxococcales bacterium
ATCCGTCAACTGGTTCGCCGTCGGCGCCGCGAGCGGCGACGTCGACTGCATGAACGAGATGGGCTACGCATTCCACGAAGGCCTCGGCCGTCGCCGCAACTATCGGGAGGCCGTCTGGTTCTACCGTCGCGCCGCACGTCGCGGCCACGCCACGTCCATGCACAACCTCGCCCTCTGCTACGCCGACGGCCACGGCGTCGCGCGCTCGCGTCGCTGGACCCTCTACTGGATGCGCCGCGCCGCCGCCCTCGGCGACGCACCCGCGCGCCGGTGGCTCCGCGCCCGATGCTGATCTTCCTCGGCGCGCGCGGCGTCGCGGAACGCACGACGCCCTTCCGCGGAAAACTCGTACCTCGACCGTGAAGCACAGCTCGCCCAGACCGTGGCGACGCTGGTGGAGGAAACGCCATGAAGATCAAGATCCGCATCGACGATCCGCACACCCGCGCCGTGTGGGAGACGGTGCAAAAAGCCAAGGCCGAGGTCGAAGCCTGGCCCGCGTGGAAGCGCGGCGAGGCGCCCGCAACGAGCGCCGATGCGATCCCCGCGTTGAGCCCACCCCACGCCTCGTCAGGGACCTCGGAAAGCTAGCCATGGCGGCGGCACGGACGGTGACGGCGAGTTGGCCGACCGGGGCGCGTACTCGCGAACGCTGACGACCGCCACCTGAGGTGAGACGCTGTATCCGCTGCACGAGGCACGTCCTGGCGTGAACGAGCGCGGGGGCCCATCGTGAGCGGCGATGGCGGACACAACCAGCAGATGGCAGAAGCGAGTTGCGCGGTGGCGCGCGAGCGGCGAGACGGCCGAGGTGTTCAGTGCACGTGAGGGGTTCGCGGCGAGCACGCTGCGGTGGTGGTCGTCGAAGCTCGCGCGAGGGAAGGCGGCCCCTGCCGCGGTCGGGATGGTCCAGCTCATCCGCGTGCCGGCGGCGCCGCCCCTGCGGTCGTCCGCCAGCGCCGTGGTGATCGACCTGGTGGAGGTGCGGGCGCGGATCACGGTCGAGGCCGGCGTCGACGGCGCCACCTTGAAGGCGGTGCTCGCCGCGTTCGGCGTTCGTGGGGCAGCGTGATCCCCGCCGGCGTGGAGGTCTTCGTCGGGCTCGAGCCGATCGATCTGCGCTGGGGCTTCGACCGGCTCGCGGGGCTGGTGACCGAGCGGATCGGCCGTGACGCGCGGTCGCGGGCGCTGTTCGTCTTCTTCGGCAAGCGCCGCGACGCGCTGAAGGTGCTGTTCTATGACGGCACCGGGCTGTGCCTGTTCTACAAGAGGCTTGATGGTGGCACGTTCCGGCTGCCACTCGCCGCCGAGGGCGAGACGACGCTGGTGATCGAGGAGCGTGCGCTCGAGGACCTGCTCGACGGTGTCGACCTCGATCCGGAGCCGACTCGACCAAGGCGCACGACGCGGCATTGACGATCGCGCGTCGTTTCTGATCCGCGGATCTCGACAGATCGATCAGGAGTCGTTAGGAGGAGAGAGCGTGTTCGACGACGCCAGATCTCTCGACCACGACGTGCTCCTCGAGCGCGTCGCCGCGCTCGAGGCCCAGCTGATCGCGAGCCAGCGGGAGGCTGCCGAGTTTCGCGACGAGCGCGACCGGCTGCGCGAGGCCTACCGGCACCTCCAGCTCGAGCTCGAGCTGCAACGCCGGCGGCTGTTCGTCGCCAAGGCGGAGCGCGTCGACACCACGCAGCTCGATCTCGAGTTCGCGGCGACGCTCGCGAAGCTCGACGAACTCGCGGGGCTGCTCGCTCCCGACCAAGACGACGCGGCGCCGGCGAGCGACGGTCCCGAGCCGAAGCCGAGGCGACGCCCGACCGGCCGCCGCACGCTGCGCGAGGTCGACCTGCCCGAGGAGCGCATCGTCGTCGTCGATCCGATCTTCGATGGCCGGGTCGCGCGGATCGGCGCCGAGGAGACGTGCCAGCTCGGGTGGCGTCCGGGCGGGTCGGTTAGGATCGTCACGGTGCGCATCAAGTACCACTCGGAGAAGGAGGCGCCGGCACCGACCGCGGCCACCGACCAGGCCCTGGTGATCGTGACGCCGGCGGGGGCGCCGACCAGCCCGCCGCCATCGAGCGCAGCCACCGATGACGTGTTCATCGCCACCACCGATCGCGCGGCGGGCTTCGAGACCAGCCCGCCGCCATCGAGCGCAGCCACCGATGACGCCGCGGTGATCGTCCCGGTGACGGCGCCCGCGTCGTCGTCGCCACCGGCGCGGCCGGCCGCGGGCACCGGCGGCCGGATCGTGATCGCACCGGTGCCGCCGCAGATCCTGCTGCGGTCGATCGCCACCTGCTCGCTGCTCGCCCACATCGCGAGCGACAAGTTCTGTGACGGCCTCCCGCTCTACCGGCAAGAGGATCGGTTCGCGCGCCAAGGCGTGCCGATCGATCGCGGCTCCATGAGCCGGTGGCTCGAGGAGCTGGGCATGCTGATGGGCGGCTCGATCGTGCACGCGATGCGCGTCGATGCGCTGGCCCACGCGTTCTGCCTCGCGACCGACGCCACCAACGTGCTGGTCCAGCCGCTCCGCGACCGCAACGTCGCGCGGCGCGCGTGCCGGCGTGCGCACTTCTTCGTCCTGCTCGCCGACGCCGATCACGTCTTCTTCGAGTACACGCCCAAGGAGACCTCGGCCGTCGTCAGCGAGATGTTCCGCGGCTTCGCTGGCTACGTGCAGGCCGACGCCAAGAGCGTCTACGACGTCCTGTTCCGGCCGCC
>JAYTAJ010001091.1:0-2728 GCA_043737575.1 Myxococcales bacterium
GGGGTCGACCAGGTAGGTGCGCACGAGTGGCTCGCCCAGCGTGCCATCGTCGTGGGTCGGGATGAAGTCCTCGTAGCGCAGCGCGAGATCGTCGGGCACCGCGGCGTCGGGGCCGAGCGCGGCGAGGGCGGTAGCGATCGCGGCGCGGCTCGGGCCGGCCACGAAGTAGTCCTGGCGCGCTTCGCTGGTGCGTTCGACGTACCAGGAGTCGGGCCAGGCGCGGACCTTGTCCGGCCGCAGCGGGTGGTCGTCGTCGACGTTCAGCGCGCGAAACCAGCCGCGCGCGGTCGGGGTGTCGTCGACGACGCGGTGGAAGCTCAGCGCGCCGCGGGCCTCGAGGGCGCCGCCGATCGCGTCGGCCTGCGCGGCGGTGGGGCCACTGACCTCGACGGCGATGGTCATGCCGTCGGGGCCGTGGGTCGGCGCGCCGATCGTGACGTCGTGGTCGCGCAGGCGCGTGCGCCACGTCGCGATCACGCGATCGCTCGGCACCGCGAGCGCGTCGGCCGACAAGGTCACCTGGTAGCGCACGGTCGGCGCGCCGCCGATGACGCGCTCGACCCGGCCCGCGATCGCGAACAACAACGCGACCGCGGCGACCGCCAGGGCGAAGACCGCGCGCCGCGCGATCATCGCGCGCCGTCCGCGGCGAGGGCGTCGCGCAGGCGCCGCAGGCCCAGCTCGGTCTTGCCGTCCTCGAGCGCGCCGTCGACGCTCGCGGCGATCGCGGCGTCGAGCCCGAGCCAGCGGGTGGTGGCGCCCTCCTCCATCGGCGAGCCGTCACCGCACAGCGCGATCTGCGCCGCGGGATCGACCTCGACCGCGGCGAAGAAGAACTTCTCGGGCATCGAGCCCGGGCTGGGAAAGCTGCCGGCGCCGAGCAACCGCACCGCGGCCGGATCGACGACGAAGCCGGCCTCCTCGTGGACCTCGGCGACCGCGCGCGCCCGCAGCCCGGCCTCGCCGTGATCGCCGTCCTCGACGATGCCGGCCACCAGCTCGCCGAGCGTCGCGGTGCGGCGCAGGTCGGCGATCGCCATGCGCGCCGGATCGCGTCCGAACCACAGCGCCGGCCGCAGGCCATCGCGGATCAGCACCTGCACCGCGCCCGCGGCGTCGCGGTGCCACACCGCCACCACGATCGCGTCGAGGCCGTAGGGCCGCACGACGAAGTCGCACCCGTAGCGCGCCGAGGTGGTGCCGTCGGCGCGGCGGTTGCGCAGGCGCAGGCGACGGATCGCGAGGAAGCCGCCGTCGCGGCCGACCACCTCGTCGCCGTCGACCTCGAACCGATCGATCGCGTTCATGGCCGGCATCGTAAGCTGGTTTCTCGCAGATCGAGTACGGTCGGGCCATGGCCGAGCTGACCGGGTATCGCGCGCTCGTCACCGGAGCGTCGAGCGGCATCGGCCGCGAGGTCGCGCGCGGGCTGGCGCGCCGCGGCGCCGCGGTGATCGTCGCGGCCCGGCGCATCGATGAGCTGCGCGCCCTCGCCGACCAGCTGCGCGCCGACTGCGGCGTCGACGCCCACGCGATCGCGGCCGACCTCGGCGCCCCCGACGGCGCGACCGCGCTGTGGGCCGCTGCGACCGCGATCGGGTCGATCGACATTCTCGTCAACAACGCGGGAGTCGGATATTTCGCGCGATTCGACGAGACCGATCCGGCGCGCAGCGCCGCGCTGATCGCGCTCAACGTCGGCGCCACCGTCGCGCTGTGTCATGCGTTCGTGGCGCAGGTTCCGGCCGGCCGCCGCGCCTACATCCTGAACGTCGCGTCGATCGCGGCGTGGCAGGCGATCCCGCACTTCGCGGTGTACGGCGCGTCGAAGGGCTTCGTGCGCGACTTCTCCGAGGCGCTCCACGTCGAGCTGCGCGAGCGCGACATCGTCGTGGCGTGCCTGTGCCCGGGCGGCACCCGCACCGAGTTCCACGCGGTCGCGGGCGCGGGCAACTACGGCCGGCTCGCCAACGCCTCGATGCTCGACGCCACGCCGGTCGCCGAGGCCGGCATCCGCGCGATGCTGGCCGGGCGCCGCACCACGATCACCGGCGTCGGCAACAAGGTCACCGCGTTGTGGTCGCACCTGGTGCCGCGGCGGGTCGCGACCTGGATGTCGGCGCGGGTGATGGGCCGACCGCGCACCGCGCCGCCCGCGGATCCCCCGTGACCGTCGACGACAACCACGCCCGCTGGGACGGCGAGCGTCGCGGCTGCTACGAGGTGTGGTTCGCGACCTGGAACGATCCCAGGACCCGCGACGGCTACTGGCTGCGCTACGTGATCGAGGCGCCGCTGGCCGGCGTCGGCGAGCCCCACGGCCAGCTGTGGTTCGCGCGGTTCTCGGCGACCGATCCGACCCGCACGTTCGGCATCCACCGCAAGGTCGCGATCGGCTCGGTCGCGACCGCGCGCGATCCGTTCGCGGTGACGATCGGCGCGGCGCGGCTCGGCCACGACCACGCGCGCGGCGCGCTGTCGGGCGGCGGCCACGCGGTCGAGTGGAGCCTGACCTGGGCGCCGAGCGCGCCGACCCTGCACCAGCTGCCCGCGGTGATGTACCGCCGCGACCTCGGCGAGACCACGGTGCTGTCGCCCAACGTCGACGTCGCGCTCCACGGCACGCTGACCGTCGACGGCGAGCGGATCGCGCTGGCCGACGCGCCGGGCGCGCAGACCCACCTGTGGGGCACCAAGCACGCCCACGCCTGGGCCTGGGCCCACTGCA
>JAYTAJ010001092.1:0-6234 GCA_043737575.1 Myxococcales bacterium
GAGCTCGGCGACGCCCGCGGCGCACACGACCTTCAGGTTGGCGACGCTGACGTGGGCGCGGCCGCCCTCGCCGAGGATCGACAGCGTGCGGACGTCGCAGCCGGCGAAGTCGGTGGCCACGGCGGGCGGCGGGTCGTCGGTGTTGCTCGGCGCCCGCGGCGCCGCGCCCGACTTGCATCCGAGGAGACCGACCGCGAGGACCGCCGCGACGCGCAGCTTCGACATGCGCGGTTGGTATCACGGAGTCCAGAGCGCGTGCGCGGCGGCGGCCGCGGCGGCGTCGAGCCCGGTCGGACGTGGTGCGTCGCGAGCGGGCCCATGTCGGGCTCGTCATCGATGATCGCGAAGCGCGCCGGTTCGCGCGCGCGGCACCACGCGTCGATCTCGGCCCAGCGCGGCTCGCCGCTCAGCTCGGGCGTCACGTCGATGAGCGTCACGGTTGAGCACGCCATCGACATCGAGGAACCCGACGGCCGAAGCCACGGTCATGCGACGTTCGACGTGGGTGCGACGCGGAGCTGGCCGAGCGATGAGCGCACGGTGTAGTCGAAGTTGTGCAGGAACCTCAGGCCGACGAGCCCTTCGAGACCGTACTCGTCGGCGAGATCGTGGACGTGCATGCGAAAGTCGGGGAGCTCGTAGCCGAGCGCGGCGAACTTCGCGACCCGCAGCACGTAGCCAGGCTCGCTCCCGAGCGCCGAGCGGATCGAGGTGCGCTTGCCGCCCGTGCGGACGCTGTAGCCGAGCTCGTCGACGACCTCGGGGATGATGAGCGTCATCGCGGCACCCGTGTCGACCGCGACCTGCACGTCGCGATAGCGCCCTTGCGGCCCCCAAAGCGTCGCCGTGACCACGATCAGATCGAGGGTCGGATCGAACGCCGTGATGATCACGGCGCGAAGAAGCCGAGCAGCGGCGCGCGGACGCGGCCCGTGAAGAAGCAACCGAAGCCCAGGCAGCGCGACGTCACGGGTCGTGCCGCAGCCAGCGCGGTGGCGCGCCGCAGGTCGTGGCCGACGATGCGCGCCGACCGGAACTCGCGCTTGCTGTGGTCGATCCAGTCGGTGTCGACGAGGACAACCCACTGATCGGGAAAGCGCGCACACATCTCCGCCCAGGACGTCGCCACCTCACCAGCCGGGATCAACGTGCGTGCTTGGGCCATGGCCGACGATCGGCAGTGCGATCGCGCGGGTCAAGTTTTCGGTCAGGCGGCGGCGGCAAAGGCGGCGACGCCGTCGGTGGGGAGCGCGAGGCGGGCGCGGACGTCGGCGAGCGGCACCGCCCAGAGGTCGCCCCAGCGGACACCGAGCAGCGGCGCGGCGCGCTTGCCGAGCTGCCAGCCGCGAGCGATCGCGTCCATGCGCGCGTCGCGATCGTCGAACTTCCAGACGAAGGTGTTGAGCATGATGATGCCGAGCAGGATGGTGGCGAGCCGGGCGGGGAACTGCGCCAGGTAGAACGCCTGGAGGCCGGCCTCGCCGGCGACGTCGGTATCGAAGCCGGTCGCGATGTGCCACAGGTCGTGGCTCTCGAACAGGTGGGCGCGGACCCAGCTGGCGCCGTCGTCAGCGCGGCGCCGCGGCAGGTCGGCGGGATCGAGGCCGCGGGCGTCGAGGAAGCGCGCGGCTTCGCGGCCGAAGCTGCCGTCGGGGAGCTGGCGCAGCCGCGGCAGGTCGAGATCGATCCGGGGCCGGTCGGCCATCACCGCGGCGCCGTCGGGCAGCGCCGCGACGTAGGCGACGATGTCGCGGAACCCGTCGGTCTCGCCGAGGGTGTCGGCGATCGCGATGACCTCGTCGAGGCGATCGGGGTCCTTCGCGACCCGCCACGCACCGCGGGCCAGGCGCACCATCACTCGAGCTCGCTTGAGGGATTCCAGCATGACCGCGACTATGCGAGTAAAAGCTCGCGTTGTCAGCTCGCGTTCGTGGACCGCGGCCGGCCCGCGCACTCCGGGCCGAGGCCGGGCTCGACTCCGACGACCCGCCAGCCTTGACGGCGCCCGCGGTCCCCGGCATCGTGACCGCATGCGAGCGAATACTCGTGTTCTGGCGGCGCCGGCGCGCAAGCCGACCCCGGCCCGGCGCGCGCCGCAGCAGGCGCGGTCGCGAGCGATGGTCGACGCCATCCTCGACGCCGCCACCGCGGTGCTGCGCAAGCACGGCTATGACGACACCACGACCAACCGCGTCGCCGAGGTGGCGGGCGTGAGCGTCGGCTCGCTCTACCAGTACTTCCCGAACAAGCAGTCGCTGGTCACCGCGCTGATCGAGCGCCACGACCGCGAGACCTGGATCGTCTTCACCGAGCACGCGACCGCCGCGATCGGCAAGCCGTTCGCCGAGGCGGTGCCCGCGGTGATCGACGCGCTGTTCGCCGCCCACCTGGTCGATCCCGGTCTGCACCGCGTGCTGCACCAGCAGGTGCCGCGGGCCGGCGCCGCGGCGCTGCTCCACGCCACCAGCGCGCGATCCCGCGTCGTCGTCACCGAGATGCTGCAGCATCGCGCTCGCGAGCTCGGCCACCAGGTCGACATCCCGACCGCGGCGCTGGTGATCGTCGAGACCGTCGAGGCGCTGATCCACGCCGCCCTCGAGCTGCCGCGGGCCCGGGCCGAGCAGGTCCGCACCGAGACCTCGCGCCTGATCCTCCGCTACCTCGGCGTGTGATCGGCGCGACGATCGTGTGTCACACCCGGCCGCGACCCCACTCTGTATGGGTATGCGCCTTGTCTCGCTCGCCGTCCTGCTCCTCCTCGTGCCCGCCTGTGGCGAGGTCAAGCCGCCGATCTTCGATGGTCCTCAGCCGATCGACGCGGGTGAGATCGACGCCGGCGACGCCGGCAACCTGGTCACGCTGACCGTCGACCGCACCGGCGCGGGCGCGGTCACCTCGTCGCCGAGCGGCCTCAGCTGCGGCGCCGGCTGCAGCGCGCAGTTCCCGATCGGCGCCCAGGTGACGCTGACTGCCGTCGCCGACGCCGGCAACACGTTCTCGCAGTGGAGCGGCGCGTGCAGCGGCGCGTCGCCGAGCTGCACGATCACGCTGGGCGCCGACACCACGGTCGGCGCGAGCTTCGCGCCGGCGATGGTGCGGGTGTCGACGACCTTGGTCGGCAACGGCGTCGGCACCGTGATCGGATCGCCGGCCGCGATCGGCATCAACTGCCCGACCGCGTGCACCGCGCTGGTGCCGTACGACACCGCGCTCACGCTGACCGCGACCCCGAGCGGCAGCTCGCTGTTCGTCGGCTGGAGCGGCGGCGCCTGCACCGGCGTCGGGCCGTGCACGTTCAACGTCACCACCGACGTCACGATCAACGCGGCGTTCGCGCAGAACTACACGCTCATCGTGACCCGCACCGGCAACGGCAGCGGCGCGGTCGCGTCGTCACCCGCGGGCATCACCTGCGGCGCCGACTGCGACGAGACCTACACCGCCAACGCGACGGTCACGCTGTCCGCCACCGCCGATCCGTCGTCGACGTTCACCGGCTGGACCGGCGGCGGCTGCAGCGGCACCGCGCCGTGCGTGGTGACGATGGACGCGGCGAAGGCGGTCGCCGCGCAGTTCACGCTGCGGCGCCATCCGCTGACCGCGACCACCGGCGGCACCGGCATCGGCACCGTCACGTCGAACCCGATCGGCATCACCTGCGGCAGCGACTGCAGCGAGCAGTTCGATCACGGCACGATGGTCGCGCTCACCGCGACCGCGGGCGGCAACTCGGCGTTCACCGGCTGGACCGGCGCGTGTAGCGGCGTCGGCGCCTGCATCGTCACGATGGACATGGCGCGCACCGTCGGCGCCAACTTCACGCTCAACAGCCTGTCGCTCAGCGTCAGCAAGACCGGCGCCGGCAACGGCACCGTCACGTCGACGCCGGTCGGCATCGCGTGCGGCGCGACCTGCACCGCGCCGTTCGCGGCGGGCACGATGGTGACCTTGAGCGCGGTGCCGCAGACCGGCTCGGGGTTCTCGGGCTGGTCGGGCGGCGGCTGCTCGGGCACCGGCGCCTGCACCGTCACGCTCAACGCGTCGACCACGGTGACCGCGACCTTCTATCTCGAGAACTTCACGATCACGATCACCAAGACCGGCACTGGCGCGGGGTTCGGCACGATCACGTCGGCGCCGACCGGCATCAGCTGCGGCGCCGACTGCACGCAGAACTTCGAGTTCGGCAGCGCGGTCACACTGACCGCCAACGGCGGCGCCGGCTCGACGTTCGGTGGCTGGCCCGCGAACACCGGCTGCACGGGCACCGCGCCGTGCACGTTCACCGTCACCGATCACGCCACGTTCGCGACGCCGTTCACGCTCGCCAACTACACCGTCACCGCGGTCGTCGCCGGCAACGGCATCGGCACCGTGACGTCGAGTCCCGCGGGCATCAACTGCCCGGGCACGTGCACCCGCTCGTCGGCGTACAACTCGACGGTGACCTTGACCGCGACGCCCGCGGCCAACCACACCTTCGCGGGCTGGACCGGGGGCTGCACCGGCGTCGGCGCCTGCACCCTGACCGTGACCGGCAACGTCACCGCGACCGCGACGTTCAACCCGCCGCCCAACATCGCGTTCGTCACGTCGAGCACGCACACCGGCAACCTCGGCGGCCTGGTCGGCGCCGACGCGATCTGCCAGGCCCGGGCCCAGGCCAACGCCCTGCCCGGCAGCTACCGCGCGTGGCTGTCGACCGCGACCGTCGACGCGATCGATCGGCTCGGCACCGCGTCGGGCTGGGTCCGCACCGACGGTCGGCCGTTCGTGAACAGCCGCTCCGATCTGGCGAACGCCCGCATCTTCTATCCGCTGCTGCTCAACGAGCGCGGCTCGCCCGAGGTCAACGACGCGGTGTGGACGGGCACCAGCAGCAACGGCACCGCCAACACCAGCACCTGTACCAACTGGACCAGCGCGGTCGACACCGCCTCGGGGTCCTTCGGCTTCGGCGAGTACGGCACCGGTGCCTGGACGCAGAACGGCGGCGGCCTCTGCAGCACGACGAACCACCTCTACTGCTTCGGCATCAACTACACGGCGACGGTCGCGCCGCCGCCCGTCACCGCGGTGCGCCGCGCGTTCGTCTCCAACGCGCCCTGGCTGCCGAACAGCGGCCTCGCCAGCGCCGACGCGCTGTGCAACAGCGAGGCGAGCGCGGCGTCGCTGCCCGGGACGTACCGCGCGCTGATCGCGACCGCCACCGCCACCGCGGCGTCGCGGTTCTCGACGGTGGGCAACCCGTGGGCGCGCGTCGACGACGTGCTGCTCGCGCCGACCGCCGCCAACTTCCTGGCGTCGACCGGCACCCACTGGCTGGCGCCGCTCAGCGTCTCTGCGAACCGCTTCTACAGCCAGAACCGGACCTGGGCGGGCGCGCCCAACCTCACCACGACCGGGACCGCGCCGACCGGGCTGTCGACGTCGTGCCAGAACTGGTCGTCGGCGAGCGCGACCAGCTACGGACACGTCGGCATCTCAGGCTCGAGCCGCATCCTCACCGCGTTCGCGAACTACACGGGCCAGAGCGGGATCAGCGAGTGCGCGAACACGCAGCACAAGATCCTGTGCCTGCAGCAGTAGCGAGTCGCAGCGAGTAGACTGCGCCGCGCATGGCGTACGCGGTGAAAGAGCTGTTCGTGACGTTGCAGGGCGAAGGCGCCCAGGCCGGACGGGTCGCGGTGTTCCTGCGCTTCGCCGGCTGCAACCTGTGGTCGGGGCGCGCCGCCGATCGCGGCCGCGGCGCGGGTGGCTGCGCGGCGTGGTGTGACACCGACTTCGTCGGCACCGACGGCAATGGCGGCGGCAAGTTCGCCGACGCCGACGCGCTGGCGACCGCGGTGGCGTCGACCTGGGGCGATCGCGGCGGCGATCGCTACGTCGTCTGCACCGGCGGCGAGCCTCTGCTCCAGCTCGACCTGCCGCTGATCGAGGCGCTCCACGCCGCGGCGTTCACGATCGCGATCGAGACCAACGGCACGATCGCGGTGCCCGCCGGCGTCGACTGGATCTGCGTCTCGCCCAAGCCCGGCCCGCCGCTGGTCGTCACCGCGGGCGACGAGCTGAAGGTGGTCTACCCGCAGCCCGGGCCCGGCGTCGATCCCGCGGCGGTCGCCGACCTCGGCTTCCGCCACTTCTTCGTCCAGCCCCTCGACGGCCCCGACCGCGCCGCCGCCACCGCCGCGTGCGTCGCCTACTGCCTCGCGCACCCGCGCTGGCGGATCTCGC
>JAYTAJ010001093.1:0-2724 GCA_043737575.1 Myxococcales bacterium
ACCCGGCGGACCCGCTGGGTCAGCTTGCCCTCGAGCTCGTGGAACGCGGCGACCAGGCGATCGCGCTCGACCGGCTTGAGCGCGTAGCCGGCCGCGCCCATCTCGAGCGCGCTCTGCATGTGATCGGCGCTGGAGATGATGTGGACCGGGATGTGGCGGGTCACGGCCTGGTGCTTGAGCGTGTCGAGGACCGACAGGCCGGAGCGATCGGGCAGCCCGATGTCGAGGACGATCGCGCTGGGGCGACAGCGCAGCGCCAGCGCGAGGCCGTCGGCCGCGGTCGCGGCGGTGAGCGGATGGAACTCGAGCTCGCGGGCGAGGGCGACGAGGATCTCCGTGAACGCAGGATCGTCGTCGATGATGAGCAGCGACCGCGCACCCGGCGGGACGGCGTCGCTCGGGATCGTCGCCGCGCGCTCGGGGTGGCGGCGCGGCGGCGGCGGCAGCTGCCGGGTCGGCGCCGCGGCACCGTCGCGCGGGACGAAGCACAGCGGCAGGCGCAGCGTGAACGTGCTGCCGCGGCCGGGCGCGCTGGCGAGCGTGAGATCGCCGCCCAAGAGCCGCGCCAGATCGCGCGAGATCGACAGGCCGAGGCCGGTGCCGCCGTAGCGGCGGTTGGTCGTGCCGTCGGCCTGACGGAACGCCTCGAACACCACCTCGTGCTGATCGGCAGCGATGCCGATGCCGGTGTCGCGGATCTCGAAGGCGATCCCGAGCGGATCGAGCCGGACCGCGAGCGTGACGCCGCCCTGCTCGGTGAACTTGAGCGCGTTCGACAGCAGGTTCTTCAGGATCTGCAGGAGCCGTGTCGGATCGGTCTCGATCGTCGTCGGCGCGTCGGCGGTGGCGGTCGCGGCCAGCGCCAGCCGCTTGTCGGCGGCGACCGGCTGGAAGGTGCGGGCCAGATCGTCGAGGACGCGGGCCAGGGTGATCGACTCGGGGCGGACGTCGACCTTGCCGGCCTCGATCTTGGAGAGATCGAGGATGTCGTTGATCAGCGTCAGCAGATCGTTGCCGGCCGAGTAGATGGTCTCGGCGAACTTGATCTGCTCGGGCGTCAGGTTGCGCTCGCGGTTGTCGGCGAGGAGCTTGGCGAGGATCAGCGAGCTGTTGAGCGGCGTGCGCAGCTCGTGGGACATGTTGGCGAGGAACTCGGACTTGTAGGTGCTCGAGCGCTGCAGCTCGACGCCGGTGCGTGCCAGGGCGTCGCGTTGCTGCACCAGCGAGTGGGCCTGCTCCTCGAGCTGGGCGTTGATCTCCTCGAGCTCGGCCTGCTGGTTCTCGAGGCGGCTCTGCGACACCTGCAGCGTGCGACCGCGCTCCTCGAGCTCCTCGTTCGACACCCGCAGCTCCTCCTGCTGGACCTCCAGCTCCTCGCCCTGACGCTGGGTCTCCTCGAGCAGCGCCTGGAGGCGGCGGCGATCGTTGGCCGAGCGCACCGCGACCGCGATCACCGAGGCGACCCGCTCGAGCGCCTCGAGCTCGGCGGGCGCGACCGCGTGGAGGAAACCGAGCTCGGTCACCGCCTGGACCACGCCGTCGACGCTCGCCGGGGCGATGACGAGCTGGCGCGGCGCGCCGCGCCCGGCCGCGGACGTGATCGGCAGGTAGCCATCGGGCAGCTCGCGGAGGTGGATCACGCGATCCTGCGCCAGCGCCTGACCCGCGACGCCATCGCCGGGCCGCAGCACGACGCGGTCGTCCGACGCCGGCAGCGCGTGGGCGGCGACGCGGCGGAGCACGCCGTCGGCATCGGCGAGGTAGATCGCACCGACCGCGGCGTCGAGGTGACCGACCAGCGCGCGCAGCACCCCCTCGCCGAGGGTGTCGACCGGCTGATCGCCGACCACGGTCTCGCCGATCGCCATCTGGACGCGGCGCAGCCAGGCCTCGGCCTCGCGGGCGCGAAAGTCGCGCGACGTGGTGACCGCGAAGATCAGGATCATCGCGAACAGGATCGCGGCGCCGCCGAGCGTGACGTAGGTCGACCACGTCACCGCGTCGTCGTACCGAGCGTTGCGGGTCGCGAGCAGGCGCTGCTCCTCCTCGAGCATCGCGGCGATGCCCGCGCGCACCTCGTCCATCAACACGGTGCCGCGGACGGTCCGCTCGGGGTCGCGCCCGCCCGGATCGCCGGCCCGCTGCCACCGGATGTTCTCTTGCATCATCGCGAAGCGCTCGGTGATGAACGGCGTGAGCGTCTCGAGGCGGCGCTGCTGCGTCGCATTGTCGCCGGTCAGGCGCCGCAAGGTCACCAGGTAGCCCTGCACCGCGATCTCGCCGACGTCGACCCGCCCGATGAAGTCCTCCCGCCCGCTCAGCAAGAACGCTCGCTCGCCCATCACCGCGTCCTTCATCCGCGACTGCAGGTGGTCGAGGTGGTCCTCGACCACGCGGGTGTGCTCGACCCAGCGGGACGCCTCGACCCGCGCCGCCATCGCCTGCAGCGTGAGGCCGCAGACGAGCACGAGCGCGACCAGCGCCGCCACCAGCGCGACCGCCAACCGACCGGGCAGCAGCGCACGCGAGCGTCGGGTCGACTCCATCTCTCCCTTATAGCGGGGACCGCGCCCGCGCGAACCCGCCAGGCCACCGCTATACTCGGGGCCGTGACGTTCTTCCGTCGGATGTTCTCGTCGGACTACCGCGCCGCGCGAGCCGCGGAGGCGGCCGGCGATCCCGACGGCGCCGCGCAGCACTACGCGCTGGCGGGCGACCTCGAGG
>JAYTAJ010001094.1:0-2724 GCA_043737575.1 Myxococcales bacterium
ACCGCGTCGGCGAGCAGGCCGACCGCGGGCAGCGCCTCGTAGTCGATCTCGACCAGCGGCGCGGCGGCGCGGGCGGCGGCCTTGGTGGTCGCGATCACCATCGCGATCGGATCGCCGACGTGGCGGGCCTTGCCCTGGGCCAGCGCCGGGTGCGGCGGCTCGACCATGTTCGAGCCGTCCTTGGACTTCACCAGCCAGCCGCACGGCACCCCGCCGAGCTGGTCGGCGGCGACGTCGTCACCCGTCAGCACCGCGAGCACGCCGGGCGACGCCAGCGCCGCGGTGGCGTCGATCGAGCGGATGCGGGCGTGGCCGTACATCGAGCGCACGAACACCGCGTAGCTCTGGTTCGGCAGCGTGATGTCGTCGGTGTAGTTGCCCTTGCCGAGGAGGAATCGGCGATCTTCCTTGCGTTTGATCGACGCGCCCATGCCTTCGGTCGTCATCACTTGCCTCCGCGCATCGCCGCCGCGCCGGCGCGGATCGACTTGACGATGTTGTGGTAGCCGGTGCAGCGACAGAAGTTGCCCGACAGCCACTCGCGGACCTCGGGCTCGCTGGGGTCGGGGTTGCGCTTCACCAGATCGTTGGCGCTCATGATCATGCCGGGCGTGCAGAAGCCGCACTGCAGGCCGTGATGCTCCTTGAACGCGGCCTGCATCGGGTGCAGCTCGCCGCCGATCGCGAGGCCCTCGATCGTCGTCACGTCGGCGCCGTCGGCCTCGAGGGCGAGCATCGTGCACGACTTCACCGACTTGCCGTTGACGTCGACGGTGCAGGCGCCGCACAGGCTGGTATCGCAGCCGACGTGGGTGCCGGTCAGGCGAAGATGTTCGCGCAGCGCCTCGACGAGCAGCGTGGTCGGTGCACAATCGAGCGTGCGCGACTCTCTGTTCACGGTGAGCTTGATGATCGCCATGTTGCCTCCGCGTTGCATCATCGCGTATCGGGTCGCGCCTGCAAATGCGGCCGAGGCGAATCCGCGGATCGTTCATCGATCGGGAGCGCCGCGCTGATGGACGCATGGCGTCATGACTTCCCGGCGCTGGCGGCGCGGCGGGTCGCGTACCTCGACAGCGCGTCGACGACGCTCAAGCCGCAGGCGGTGATCGACGCGGTGGTCCGGGTCTTCACCCACGAGGCCGGCAACGTCCACCGCGGCGTCCACGCGCTGTCGGAGGCGGCGACCGTCGCGTTCGACGCGGCCCGGGCGGCGATCGCGGCGTGGATCGGCGGCGGCGTCGACGAGATCGTCCTGACCCGCGGCACCACCGAGGCGATCAACCTGGTCGCCCACAGCTGGGGCCGCGGCGCGGTCGGGCCCGGCGACGCGATCGTCGTGACCGCGCTCGAGCATCACGCCAACCTGGTGCCGTGGCAGGTGCTGTGTCGCGACCGTGGCGCGACCGTGCGGATCGCGCCGATCGACGACGGCGGGCGGATCGATCTGGCGGCGCTGGCGGCGCTCGTCGACGATCGGGTCAAGCTGGTCGCGGTCTCGCACCTGTCGAACGTCGTCGGCACGGTCGCGCCGATCGCCGCGATCGCCGCGCTGGCCCACGCCGCGGGCGCGCTGGTGCTGGTCGACGGCGCCCAGGGGGTCGCGCACCTGCCGGTCGACGTCGCCGCGCTCGGCTGCGACTTCTACGCGTTCTCCGGCCACAAGCTCTACGCGCCGACCGGGACCGGTGTGCTGTGGGGCCGCCGCGCGCTGCTCGCCGCGATGCCGCCGTGGCAGACCGGCGGCGAGATGGTCGCGGCGGTGACCTACCAGGCGGCGCGCTACCGCGACGCGCCGTTTCGCTTCGAGGCCGGGACGCCCGACATCGCGGGTGTGATCGGCCTCGGCGCTGCGCTCGGATACCTCGGCCGGCTCGATCGCGCGGCGGTCGCGGCCCACGAGGCGCGGCTGCACGCGCGGCTGCGCACCGAGCTCGCGGCGCAGCCCGGCGTGCGGGTGCTCGGCGCCCCCGAGGCCGCGGTGGTGGCGTTCACCGTCGACGGCGTCCATCCCCACGACGTCGCGACGATCGTCGACGGCGACGGCGTCGCGATCCGCAGCGGCCACCACTGCGCCCAGCCGCTGCACGGGCGGTTCGGCGTCGAGGCCAGCGCCCGCGCGTCGCTCGGCCTGTACAACGACGACGCCGACGTCGACGCGCTGATCGCCGCCCTCGCCAGCGTCGCACGGGTGCTGCGGTGACCGACGTCGCCGCGCTGTACCAGGCCGTGATCGTCCTGCACGATCGCGCGCCTCGCAACCGCGGTGCCCTCGCCGCGCCGACCCACGCCGCGACCGTCGACAACCCGCTGTGCGGCGACGTCGTCACCGTGCAGCTCCAGGTCGACGGCGGCGTGATCCGCGACGTCGCGTTCGATGGCCACGGCTGCGCCCTGTCGCGGGCCGCCGCGTCGATCATGACGACCCGGCTGCGCGACGCCGACGTCACCGCCGCGCGCGCGCTCGCCGCCGTCTTCGCGCGCTTCGTCCGAGCCGACGTCGACGCCGACACCGACGACGGCGCGACGCTCGGCGACCTCGCCGCCTTCGCGGGCGTGCGCCGCTTCCGCTCGCGCCAGGCCTGCGCGACGTTGCCGTTCCGCGCGCTCGTCGCCGCGCTCGATCCGCCGCCGCGATAGCGTCAGTCGTCCGAGAGCGGCGGCTTCGCGGGCTTGCTCCAGTCGTCCTGGCGTCGCGCCGTCGCGGTGATCTCGATCTCCTCG
>JAYTAJ010001095.1:0-2723 GCA_043737575.1 Myxococcales bacterium
CGATGTGCATGCGGAGGACGGAGATGGATCGGCTGCAAGAGCTGGTGCGGCTGCACCGAATGGAGACCGGGGCGTGCGAGGTCGCGCGACTGCTCGGCATGAGCCGCAACACCGAGCGGGTCTACCGCGCGGTGCTCGAGGACGCCGGGCTCCTGCGCGGCGCGCTCGACGACCTGCCCGCGCTCGACGTGCTCAAGGCGATCGTCGTCGCGACGCTGCCGCCCAAGGACTCGCCGCAGAGCACGTCGTCGATCGAGAGCTGGGTCGACCACGTGAAGCCGCTCCTCGACAAGGGCCTCGGCGCGCACGCGATCTACGACCGGATCCGTCTCGACTACGCGGAGTTCGACGGCACGTACTGGGCGATGAAACGCCTGGTCAAGCGCCTGAAGCGCGAGCGCGGGGTGCGCGCCGAGGACGTCGTGATCCCCGTCGAGACGTCGCCGGGCGAGGTGGCCCAGGTCGACTTCGGCGAGATCGCCCGCGTCTACGACCCACCGACGGGGAAGTTCCGTCGCGCGTGGGTGTTCGTGCTCGTCCTCGGGCACAGCCGGCGCATGGTCACGCGGCTTGTCTTTGATCAGAAGGTCGAGACATGGCTGCGCCTCCATGCCGAGGCCTTCGCCGAGCTCGGCGGGGTGCCCAAGGTGATGGTGCCCGACAACCTCAAGGCGGCGGTGATCCGCGCCGCGTTCGGCGTCGGCGGCGCGACCACGCTGAACCGCAGCTACCGCGAGCTCGCGCGGCACTACAACTTCAAGGTCGACCCGGCGCCGGTCAAGCAGCCGAAGAAGAAGGGCAAGGTCGAGTCGGGCGTCAAGTACGTCAAGCACAACGGGCTCGCGGGCCTCGCCGGCGTCGAGGCCGACGTCGTGTGCGGGCAGCTCGCGCGCTGGACCGCCGACATCGCCAACCAGCGGATCCACGCGACGACGCAGCGCCGCCCGTCGGAGGTCTTCGAGGCCGAGGAGCGTTCGGCGCTGCTCGCGCTCCCGCAGACGGCGTACGAGCCGGTCGTGTGGCACGACGCGCGCGTCCATCGCGACGCGCACATCGCGTACGCCGGCCGCCTCTACTCGGTGCCGTGGAAGCTCATCGGCCAGCGCGTCGCCGTGCGCGCGACCTCGCACACCGTGGACGTCTACGCCGACGACGCCCGGGTCGCCACGCACGCGCGGCGCGGACACTCGACGCGCTCGACCCGCGACGAGCACCTGCCGCCGGAGCGCGCGCCGCTGCGCCACCGGAGCCGCGACTTCTGGGAGGCGCGGGCCGACCGCCTCGATCCCGAGGTCGGCGCCTACGCGCGCGAGGTCTTCGACTCCGACGACGCGCTCAGCATGCTTCGCGCCGTGCAGGCCATCGTGAGCCACCTCGAGACGTTCCCGCTCGAGCGCGCCGTCGCCGCCTGCCGCCGCGCGCGGCACTTCGGCAACTACAGCTACGGCGGGCTCAAGGCGATCTTGCGCCAGGGCCTCGACCTTCAGCCGCTGCCCGACGGCCCGGCGCGCCCCGCGCCGTCGCCGCCGCTGGCGCAGCCGCGCTTCGCCCGCGCGATTTCCGATCTCTTGCACCTGTCACCCACGGAGGACCCCGATGAGCTCCACTGACGATCTGATTCCGCTCCTCAAGAAGCTGCGCCTGTCCGGCGTGCTCCAGTCGCTCGAGCTGCGCACGCGCCAGGCCGTCGACGACGACCTCGGCCACGGCGAGTTCCTCTACCGCCTACTCTCCGACGAGGCCGAGCGGCGTGACAGCCGCCAGCTCGAGCAGCGTGTGCGGCGCGCGGGCTTCGATCACCAGACGACGCTCGAGGACTTCGACTTCGCGTTCAACCCGGCCATCCCGAAGGCCAAGGTGATCGACCTCGCGACCTGCGCGTTCGTCGAGCGCCGCGAGAACGTGCTCGTGGTCGGGCCCACCGGCGTCGGGAAATCGCACATCGCCCAGGCGCTCGGCCACCGCGCCTGCCGCGTCGGCCACAGCGTGATCTACACGAGCGCCCACGACCTGCTCCTCCAGCTCCGGGCCGCACGCGCCGACGGCAGCCTCGAGCGCAAGATGTTCCGCTTCACGACCGCCGACCTGCTCGTCGTCGATGACCTCGGGCTGCGGCCGCTCGTGAACGACGAACCGATCGACCTCTACGAGATCATCCGCCAGCGCTACCAGCGGGCCTCGACGATCATCACGTCGAACCGCGCGATCGAGGAGTGGCACCCGCTCTTCCACGACGTGCTGCTCGCCAGCGCCGCGATGGACCGCCTGCTCCACGGCGCCCACGTGCTGGTGATCGCGGACGGAGATTCGTACCGGAACCCGCCACCCGGACGACGCACGGGACGTGGGGCCAAAGCCGCCGCCACCGAGGCCGCGGCGCGGTGACGATCGATGGTCAGTTTGGCCGCCCCCGACTGCTCATGCCGCGCGTGCGATCGGAGCCGACTCCGAGCACGCCAACGCGATGGTCAGTTTGGCCGCCCCGAGCACGGTCAGCATGGCCGCCCCTTGACAAACAGCCCAGGACCTCGCAACCAGACGTGGGCCTCTCTACCTGCAGCACCGTGCTCGGACCCGTGTTGCCCGCCTGATCGACTGCCACCAACTGCAAGGTCTGGGCTCCCTCGGGAAGCTCCCACGGCTGGTAGAAGTTGCTGCACGACTCGAAGATAGGCCGGCCCACGGGGGCGATGCCCCACGCCTCGCCCGACGTGACGTGTGAC
>JAYTAJ010001096.1:0-2722 GCA_043737575.1 Myxococcales bacterium
CTACGGCCCGCAGTACTCGGCGAGGGAGTGCCACAGCCCGTCCTCCTCGTGGGCGATGAAGTGCTGCACGGTGCGGCCGGCGCCGAGGGCGCCGTCGGCGCCGACGTCGTAGGCGGCCCAGGTGTCGACGCCGATCGCGAGGACGGCGCGGAGGCCGCTCGGATCGATCAGCGCACCCGCGAGGTCGAGCGCCGCGGTCGGCAGCGCCAACGCGACCGGCGGCGCGTCCTTCGGCTCCGCGTAGATCGTGTACGTGTCGTGATGCACGGCGTCGCACGCCGTCGCCGCGGGCGCGAGATCGGTGACGGTGACCGCGTCGATCGCGGGCTCGCCGTCGATCGCGTCGACCGCCCAGCTGCGAGTGCAGTCGTCGCACGGCTCGGTCGGCGCGCCGGGCTCCCAGGCTTCGGGCAGCACCTCGGCCGACGTCGTGCGGGCCGCGGGCACCTCGACGCGGCAGCCGATCGGCGGGGCGCCGGCGAACGAGATCCACGCGATCGGCCAGCGCTCGTCGTCGAGCGGCGCGGCGCAGCCGGCCAGCACCGCCGAGATCCGGATCGACACCGGGCCGTCGTCGATGCGCTCGGCGACGTAGCCGGTGACGCGGCTCGGGCACGGCGCCAGGCCGGGCCGCAACAGCCAGACCTGATCGGGCAGCGGCCCGAGCCCGAGCTTGGCGAGCTCGTAGCCTGGCACCGCGCCCGGATCCGGCGCGTCGTCGGCGCCGTCGTCGCGGTAGCCGAGGCGGACCAGCCACGCCGCGTCCTTCGGCGTGCCGCGGTACGGCGGGCTCCCGACCACGGTGCGCGGGTTCCACTGCGCGAGGGCGACCGCGGCCGCCGACGGGCAGCCGCTCGGCGTCGGCGTAGTGACGACCGGGACGCCGCAACCGACGACGAGGATCGCGAGGACAGCGGGCTTGGGCATGGCGATCATTCCGGAGGCCGCACGGCCACCGCGGGCGCCTCGGGCTCGGGATCGAGATCGGGCAGGAGCTCGGACAGCTCGCGCGCGACCATCCGGGCGCGGTGGCGCACGAAGTCGATCGGGTAGGGGCCAAGGAAATAGAGGACCAGCACCGCGCGGTGCCAGAACGACAGCGAGAACGCGTCGGCGTCGGCGAGATCGGCGTGGCTCGAGCCGCGCTGCTTGGCGGTGGCGTCGAGGCGGCGGATCAACAGCTCGAGGCGCGACCGCTCGAGCGGATCGGGATCGCGGCGCGCGACCAGCACCTCATCGCCGACCAGGAGGATCGCGTTCTGCGCGCCGTGCAGTTCGCCGAGCGCGTGGACGAACGCGCGGATGCGATCGAGGATGCGCACCGGGCCCGCGCTCGACACCATCACCGCGGGCAGCGGCGCGCGATGCTCGCGCGTGAGCTGGCGCAGCGCCCGCACCGCCTCCTCGAGCGCGCGATCGACCTCGTCGTCGGCGCGACCGATCGCGCCCAGCTCGATCTCGAGCCGCGCACCGCCGCCGAGCGGCAAGGTCCGCACGCCGCCGACCCCGAGCGAGGGTGGCGGCGCGCCGGTCGGCACGACCGAGATCCGTCGAGCCCCGAGGTGCTCGAGCAGCTCGGTCAGGAGCGCCTGGATCGGTTCAATCACGGGCGGAGCCTCCTAGGCGCGCGGGATCCACGTCGTGGTCGCCATCGTCGCAGGCTCGGCGAAGAACAGGTAGTTCACGATCGCGGGCGTGCCGGCATACAGCCCCGGCCACTCGCCGGCGTCGAAGTCGGGCGGCGGTCCGGAGATCTCGCCCATGTCGATGTGGAGCCGACCGTACGCGGGCAGGGTCGCCACCAGGCGCTGCATGCGCGGCAGGAGCGGCGCCGAGTACACCCCCGCCGACGGCCGCTCGCGGATCATCACGCCATCGGCCTCGACCGTCACGTCGACCGCGACCTCCTGCACCGCGGCGAACGGCAGCTGCGCCGCCAGCGCGATCCGCAGGTAGCGCTCCTCGATCGGCTGGCCGATCGGCAGGTCGAGCCACTCGCTCGGGATCGGGAGGTCGCCGTCGCGGACCGGCACCGCGCACGGCGGCCGGCCCTGACACAGCACGTAGATGAACGCGCTGTCGGTCGGCGTCGCGGACCGGACGAAGGTCGCCGCGGTCAGCGCATCGGCCAGCTCGTCGGCGAGCGCGGTGGCGTCGCGGGTCGCGGCGCGGATGCCGTGGGCGGTCGGCGCCGGCGCGCGCCAGCGGCGATCGGGGTAGAGGCTCGCGAGCGCGCTGTCGATCTCGGCGAACATCGATCCTTTGCGATCGTCGCAGCCGGTCTTGCTTCCGCAGTTGGTGCAGCCACCCACGCCGCTACCGTAGCACTCCCTCGGCTCGGGTAGCGATCGGGCAGTCTCCCGCGGGCCTCACGCGGCGTTCGTTGCGCGGTCGGGCGCGAGCGCGCTACCGTGGCGTGTGGATCCAGGCAGCAGCGACGAGGCCGCGATCGACCACGAGCTGGTGTCGGTGATCGATCGATTTCGCGGCGAGCCGCGGGTCGCCCTCGGCGTCGCGACCCACGCCGGCGCCGATGCGGTGCGGGCGTCGTTCATCCAGCTGTGCAAGCGCTACCACCCGGCCAAGTTCGCCCGGCGATCGCCCGCGACCGTGCGCCTCGCCAACGAGGCGTTCCTCGCGATCCGTCGCGCCTACGACGACGTCCTGCGCGCGATCGCGACGCCGCGCCCGAGCGCCCGCGGCGCCGCCAAGAAGGAGCCTG
>JAYTAJ010001097.1:0-2718 GCA_043737575.1 Myxococcales bacterium
CTGACCCGCGAGCGCTCGTACGACCGCACGCTGTTGCGCTTCACCGCCCGCGGCGAGCGGCTGATCGCCGACGCCGGCTACGAGCTCAGCGGCGTCTACGCCATGCTGCTCGATCAGCACGGCGAGATCGTCGCGCGGCGCAGCCACGAGAGCAACCGCCAGTTCCTGCTCGGCGCCACCTGCACCTGGGCCCACGAGTTCTACGAGGAGCAGCTCGCGATCGCGGCCTCGATCGCGTACGAGATCGAGGCCCGGATCACGACGCGGCGACCGCTGTTCACGACCGAGCTCGCGGCGATGGAGCTCGACGCCGACAGCCGGCAGCTGTGGCGCTGCACCAGCGCGCCGACGGCGAGCGATCGGCTGCTGCGGCTGTCGATCGGGACGTTCTACAACCGCGGCGATCTCGAGCTGTTGCTGATGGGCTCGACCGCGGCGGTCCACGACGGCCACAGCAACGATCTCGAGCTCAACCTGCGCGACGGCGACGGCGAGGTGATCGCGACGCGGTGGGGGCGGCTGTCGATCGGTTCGTCGGCGATCGGCTACGGCGATACCTCGATCCGCCTCGAGCCGCGCATCGGCCGAGCGGTGCGGTCGCTCGAGCTGATCGTGCGCAGCGAGGTGCGGACGATCAACCGCATCGGCCCGCTGTTGCTGAAGGAGCCGCCGGCCCTCGCCCCGGTCCGCGCGCCGCGGGCCAAGGCGGCCCCACCGAAGGCGCCGAAGAAGCGTGCGGCCCGCGCGGTGGCAGCGGCCAAGCCGCGGCGCAAGAGCTGATCAGCGCAGCCGCCGCAGATCGACCGGCCCCACCAGCTCGCTCGGCTCGGTGAACCGCCCCACCAGATGCGCCCGCGGCGTGCTACCGACGTGACCTCAGCCGTGGTAGCCGTGGTCCTTGCCCGCGCTGTGCATCGACGCGGTCCACTCGGCGAACACCTCGTCACGCACGTCCCACAGCTTCGGGAAGAAGCGCTGCTTCAGCCCGTGGGCGAGCAGCTCCGACGGCTTGCCCTTGAGTGACGGCGTCCCGGTCCCGATCGTCCGGTACACCATCATCAGGTGGCGGTAGCGCCAGGCCTGGAGCTGCTGGTCGTAGTCGACCAGGCCCTCGCACAGCTGGTAGAGATCGTGACGGTCGTGGGGCGCGTCGTAGATCTGGCGCAGCTGCACGCCGCGCCGCTCGAGGAACGCGGCGAACGCCGGCCACACCGTCTCGCCCGGGAGCCGCAGCATCGTCTTGAAGCCTGGCGACTCCTGACCCGAGCCGCGGCCCAGCCCGGTGCGGATGCACATGTAGTCGATCGGGGCCATCGTATCGAGCAGGTCGAGCTGCGTGAACAGCACCCGCTGCACGCCCGCCACTCGCCGCAGCACGCTGATCGCGCGCGGGACGCGATCCTCGGCGAGCTCGGCGCAGAAGAACTGCAGCTCGTGGGCGATGAGCTTCATCCACAGCTCCGCCGCCTGGTGGACGATCTGGAACTGCATCTCGTCGTGGCACGTCAGCGCGTCGGGCGCCTTCTGCAAGGCGAGCAGCTCGTCGGTGCGGATGTACTTCTCGTAATCCGTGAGCGCCATGGCGTCGCGGTTTAACACGCGAGCGGGTGCGGCGTCGCCTCAGAACTGTCCGGACAGCGCCAGCCCGCCGCCACCGCGCGTCACGATCGGCGCGAGCGTCAGCTCGTCGATGCGGCGGTTGTGGGCGCTCACCGCGAGCGGCCCCTCGACCAGATCGCTGATCGTCCCCACGACGAACGCGCTGAGGCCGATCCCCAGCATCACGTATTCCGCCGTCGCCGACGGCGCGGTGGCGTGGTCGTGGCTCTGGAGGTCGCGTCCGACGGCGGGGAGGCTCGCGGCCGTCAGCGCCACGCCCGCAACCCGCAGGCCCAGGCCCACCGTCAGCGTCTTGCCGCCGTAGAGCGGGCCCGCGCTCGGCCCCAGCACGAAGACGCCCAGCCCCGCCGCGGTGACCACGTCCGGCGCGTGGTACCGCACGCTGACCGCCGCGAGGATCAGCCCCGCGGTCGTCGCGCCCAACGACAGGCCGACCGCCACGGCCGGGTTCTTGTGCGCGGGGTTGCTGCGCGTGCGCGCGGGCTCTTCGGCGCGCGCCAGCGACGGGACCAGCAACGCCGCGACGATCACGCTTCCGACGACGATTCGCATTGGCTCACTCCTGTACGGCTTGGATGGATGGCGTCTCAGAACTGACCCGACAGCGCGAGCCCACCGCCATCGCGCGTCACGATCGGCGCGATCGTCATCTGCTCGACGCGGCGATTGTGGGCGCGGGCCGCGCGCGGCGCCGCGACCCAGTCGGCGATCGTCCCGACGACGATCGCGCCGAGCCCGACCATCAGCAGGTTCTCGTCGAGATCGCTCTGCGTGCATTCGTCGTGGTCGGCGATGCCGCAGTTCTCGTTGGCCCCGATGATCGTGAGCGCCAGCACCGCCCCGCCCGCCCGGAGCGCCAGCCCCGTCGTCAGCGGCCGCCCCGCGTACGCCGTGCCCACGCTCGGCGCCGCCACCGCCACCGCCAGCCCCAACCCCGCGATCGTGCCGTCGCCGCTGAACGCCGCCACCGGCAGCGCGACGATCGACAGCAGGCTCGTCCCGAACGACAGCCCGAAGGCGAGGTTCGGGCTCTTCGTCGACTCCGCCGGGCGCGGCGCTTCCTCTGCCGCGGCGACGCGAGGTACCAGCAACGCGGCG
>JAYTAJ010001098.1:0-2709 GCA_043737575.1 Myxococcales bacterium
AGCGACTTCGCGAACGCGGCCTGCTCGGGCGGCATGAGCACCGCGGCGAACAGCGCGGCCGAGAGCGCCGAGCAGCGGGTGTTGGACTTGGCGATGTCGGCGCGCACGGTCAGCAGCTCGGCGGCCTGGGACTTCTCGAGGTCGGTGGGCATGTCGGTTTTCTCCAGGTCGGTGGCGGTGGTGGCGAGCGCGTGGGCGTGACCCGAGCCGACGACGATCGAGATCGAGCCGTCGGGATTGCGGATCCAGGAATGCGAGTGGCCGTAACCGCTCGTCGAGGTGGTCTCGTAGGACGTGCTGCCGACCTTCATGTCCGGGTCGTCGACGTCGTAGACGACGTGCTGATGCCCCTCGATGACGTCGGTCAGCGCGTGCTGGCGCTTGGCGACCTGCGCGGCGACGAGCTGGCGGGCGGCGTCGGAGGCGCTCTTGATCAGCGCGACCGCGGCGCCGTCGTGCGCGCCGAGCTTGCACACCGCGAGGCGGGTCAGGCTGACCTTGCGCAGCGTGCGCTTGTGGGCGGTGGCGGCGGTCTCGGTCTCGCCGGCCGACTTCTGGATGGTCTCGACGTCGCCGGACGCGCCGAAGATCGACAGGCAGAACATGTCGCCCGACTGGATCGACTTGAGCAGCGCGCCGTCGGGGCGGAAGCTGCCGATGACGCCGTAGGTGCCGCCCGTGTCGATGTTCATCGACTTGGCGACGTCCTCGGTGAGCGCCTGCGCGGTGGCGATGACGCCGCGCCCGCCGCCGACGTGCTCGACGTCGATCAGGCGGTCGCTCGCGGCCATCGCCATCAGCCCGTCGACGGCCGGGATCAACTCGTCGTCGGGGATGTGGTCGCCGTGGGCGTCGATGTACGGCTGGCCGTCCTTCTTCGAGAAGCAGAACCAGCCGAAGCACAGGCCCAGCGACTTGTCGAAGGTCAGCGGGGCGCTGCGCTTGGTGAACGCGACGGGGGGCACGAGCGCCACCCTGCGCGGCCTCGAGCTGCGGCCCCCATCTTGGCCAGTGCGCACCGCGCGTGTTACGGACAGGGCAGGATGGATTGGACAGCTCTACGCGACCAGCTCACCGAGTCGCAGGTGGTCGCGGTGCTACTCGGCCTCGGCGTCGAGGTGCGCGCGAGCACCCTGCAGAAGTGGCGGCAGCGCGACGAGGGTCCGCCGTGGTGGCGCGCGGTGGGCTCGGTCTACTACCCGCGCGACAGGTTACGAGCGTGGCTCGAGGAGCAACAGCAACAGCCGACGGCCAGGCCGCGGCGGAAGGATGGGTAGCGATGGGGATCAAGATTCCGACGACGAAGACGGACGTGGCATCGCTCGCGGTGTGGCTCGCCGCCGGGCTTTCGGCGGTGGCTTGCATCTTCGCCAGCCCGCGCACGGTGGCGCTGGTCGCCTTCGCGATCGCCGCCCTCGTGTTCGCGGCGGCTGTCGTAAACCGCGTCAACAGGCGGCGCGAACAACCCAAGGCCGGCGGCGCAGGCGAGATGCCGCGGCGCGGGAAGGGGTGATCGATGACGACGAGCATCCACAGAGTCATTGTCGACGGCGTCGAGGTCGGGCTCGTCGCTCACCAGGACGCGGCCGGCGTCTGGTACGAGGGTGTGGAGCCGACGCGCGAGGAGGCGGTGGGCTCGCGCCGCCACTGCACCGCGCCGCCCGACGTCGACGGCAAGGCGCCGCACCGCCTCGCGTGGGCGGACGTTCACGAGTTGCGGAGCGCGCTCGGGCCTTACCGGCTGCTGTTCTGCCCGACGTGCCGCACGCTGATCACGCCACCGCATGACGGCTACGACTACGCCGCCGACTACCCGTCTGCGTGGTTGGCGCTCGTCGACGAGCAACCCAAGAGCGAGAGGACCTGACGATGGAAGGCGATCGGAAGATTCGCGAGATGATCGAGGAGCGCATGGGCGTGCGGCGCAAGGACACGCGCCCGCGCTGGCGCCGATGGGTCGCGAACGTCGGCGGGTGGCGATCGGCGGCGATCATCCTCGTCGCGGCCACCATCTTCGCCGTCGGGTTCGCGTTCGCCGAGCGCGCGATCCACCGCGCCTGGTACGGTGAGCACCGATGAGCGCCCAGCCCTACAGAACGACGTCGCGCGCGGCGCCAGATCTGCTCGCGATGAACCCGAACGGCCCGGTGGTGGTTCGCTGCGCGAAGTGCAAGCGGACGGTCGAGCGCGCACGCGAGTGGTATGAGGCCGATCGGCGCACGGTCGTCGTCGAGGCCTACTGCCACGGCGAGAGCGCGCGCGCCGACGTGCCGAAGTACACCAACCCGATCGTGTTCTTCTCGCCCGGCGACGCGCCGGAGATGAAGATCCTGATGGGGCTCGCGTGAGCGCCCAGCCCTACAGCCGCGCCGACCGCAACCGGATCGCGCGCACGCTCGACGAGATCAGGGTCGCCCTGGCTCGGCTCGCCCGCGCGGCGCGCTGAGCTACTTCGCGCGCGGCGGTGCCGGGGCCGACATCTCGACCAGCTGCCCGTTGACCACGTCGTAGCCGACGCCCGGCGCCTCGCGCTCCATCCGATCGATCTCGTCGGGCGCGTGCTGCGGCGTCTTGGCGATCGGGCGCTTCGTTGGCGTGGCCATGGCTACAACCTACCCTGCACCGCGAGCAACCGCAGCGCGTTCAGGAACCCCTCGTCGTTGCCGTCGACGATCAGCCGCCCCGACCACGCCGGCATGCCGTGGTGCA
>JAYTAJ010001099.1:0-6200 GCA_043737575.1 Myxococcales bacterium
TCGATCGTCACCGCGTGTGGCGGCGGCGGCGCTTCGCTGGGAGAGCGCTGCGATACGGTAGCCGACTGCAACGACGACCTCCAGTGCCTGGATCACATCTGCAAGCCGGCTTGCACCGCGCCCGTCGAGTGCGGTGACGGCATGGTGTGCACGTCGGGGTCGTGCGTCGTCGTCGCCAGCGAGGTCGGCGACCCGTGCGACGCCGAGCTCGAGTGCGGCCCGGCCCAGACCTGCCGCCTGTCGGCGACGATCGCGTCGAAGGCCGGCTTCTGCGCGCTCGAGACCCTCGCGGGCGCCCCCGGGACCAGCTGCGCCATCGAGAGCGACTGCCGCGGTGGCGCGTGCGCGCTCGGCCAATGTACGGAGCTGTGCGCCAGCGACGATCAGTGCCGCCGCGGCTTCGTCTGCGCCGCGATCCCGTGGGTCAACCCCGAGGCGACCAACCTGCTCGGCACGTTCCGCGGCTGCCTGCCCGCGGTCGGCACCGTGACGTTCGAGATCGACGTCGATCCGACCGTGACGTCGGTGCAGCTGAAGATCCCGGTGCCGTCGACGGCGAAGTCGCTGGTGATGGTCGCCGAGGTGTCGGGCTCGCAGCTGATCGGCGCGACCCACGTCGAGACCCCGACCGGCACCGACGTCTACGATCTGCCCGCGACCCGCGAGGCGTACTACGCGAACGCGCTGCGCCACGAGCCGATCGCGGGGGTCGCGGTGCTGGCGATCCCGACGACGTCGCTGGTGCCGCTCGAGGCCGGCGCCTACACGGTCGACCTCGGCACCTTCATCACCGTCGGCCAGCCGTCGACGTCGAGCCGCACCCTGCGCGTCATCGAGAAGCTCGGCAACGGCGCGTCCCTCGACGTCCACTTCAACTTCCTCGAGCTGGCCGACCATCCGTGCGGCGACCGGGTCGACGTGCTGAACGCGGCGTCGGCGCCGACCGATCTCGGGTTCCAGACCGAGTACCTCGACGAGCTGCGCGACATCTTCGGCACCGACATCGCGCTCGGCGAGATCACGTACACCGATCTCGGCAATCACCCCGAGCTCGACGGGCTGTCGGCGGCACGCGCGGGCGATCTGTTCACGCTGACCCGGGCGACGACCGGCATCTCGGTGTTCTTCGTGCGCTCGCTGTCGCCGGCCGGCCTCCAGATCGCGGTCGGCGGGACCCCGGGCTCGCCGCTGCCCGGCACCCGTGCGTCGGGCATCGCGGTGTCGGCGACCGCGCTCTGCTACGAGTCATGGCGCACCCTGGCGCGGCAGACCGCTCACGGGATGGCGCGGCACATGGGGCTGTACCGGAACCGCGAGCCCGACGGCGCCACCGATCCGCTCGCCGACAGCCCCAACACCGATGACAACCTGATGTACTGGGGCGAGGGCGGCGGCACCCGGCTGTCGCGCGATCAACGCAACGTCCTCCTCGCCAGCCCGGTGCTGCGATGAACCGCGTGCGGATGCTGCTGGTGATCGCCGCGCTGTTCGCCGCGACACCCGCGCGCAGCCACGCGCCGCTCGCCGCGCGCACGCCGATCGAGGAGGCGCTGTCGGGCATCGACTTCCTGCCCGATCGCGCGACCTTGTCGAACCTGCTCGGCGGCGATCTGGTGGCGCTGGTCGCGCTCGCCAACAGCCCCGACGAGACCTTGAGCCCGGGCGTGCGCATGCGCGCCTTCCGCTCGCTCGGCCTGTTCGACGACAGCATCGCGCGGGCCGGGCTCACCAGCGCGATCAACCGCTACCGCAACTCCGATCTCCCGATCGAGCAGCTGTACCTGATCGCCGCGCTCGAGGCGCTCGGCGAGATCGGCGGCACCGCCGACGTCGGGACCGTGAGCGGCAGCCTCGGCCACGACCGCCGCGACGTCCGCGCCGCCGCCGCCCGCGCGCTCGGCGCGACCTCCGAGCAGACCGCGTGTCAGCCGCTCCAGACCCAGGGCGCCCGCGAGACCGAGCCCCAGGTCCGGGTGTCGGTCGACGACGCGCTGCTGCGCCTCGGCGCGCTGTGCGCCTTCGGCCTCGAGTGACCGGCGCGTGACCGCTGTGACCGCGCTGTAATGCGTATTGCCGTAAGGGTTACGCGCCCGTAGTATCGAAGGTGGCCCGGGTTGGGCCGACTGATGGCGGCGCCCCGAGACTCCACGCCTCGACCGAAGCTCCCGACGGGCTCCTCCGTCACGGGCGCGAGATCCCGATCCGGCCCCGAGCGCACCGAGTCGTTGCGCAACGAGGCGCCCGAGTCAATCTCGCCGTGGAAGGATGAGCCGTCCGACGGCGGTGGCCCGTGGGGCGAGCCGCCGCCCGAGCTGCCGATGGGCACGCGCGACGAGCCGCCGCGATCGATCAACACCCGCATCGAAGGCCCCGCCGCCCGCGCCCGACCGGCGTCGGGCCGGGTGCCGCCACCGACGCCGCGACCGCCCGAGCGCACCGACGATCGCATCGGCCAGGTGCTCGGCTCGTATCGCCTGCTCGAGCTGATCGGCAAGGGCGGCATGGGCTTCGTCTACCGCGCCGAGCACGCGCGGCTCGGCCGCGAGGTCGCGCTCAAGCTCCTGCGCACCGACTACGCCAAGCGTCGCGATGCGGTGAGCCGCTTCTTCCAGGAGGCGCGCACCGTCAACCGGGTCCGGCACCGCAACATCGTCGACGTCACCGACTTCATCGAGCTCGAGGACGGCACGACGTTCATCATCATGGAGCTCTTGCGCGGCAAGAGCCTCGGCGCCTGGTCGCGCGGCGGGTTCGAGCTGCCGCGGGCGCTGGCGGCGCTGATCCAGATCTGCGACGGCCTGTCGGCGGCCCACGCGGTCGGCGTGATCCACCGCGATCTCAAGCCCGACAACATCGTCATCGTCGCGACGCCCGACGGCGCCGAGCTGGTGAAGCTCCTCGACTTCGGCGTCGCCAAGCTGCTCAACCGCGACGACGAGGACGTCGGCCTCGAGACCGCGGCCGGTTCGGTGATCGGCACGCCCGCGTACATGTCGCCCGAGCAAGCCGGCGGGCTCGCCGTCGACAACCGCGCCGACATCTACTCGCTCGGCGCGATCATGTACGAGCTGTTCTGCGGCCAGCCGCTGTTCCGCGGCCGCTCGTTCGGCGAGTACGTCCGCAAGCACCTCAACGAGCATCCGGTGCCGCCGCGCGAGACCGCGGGCGGCGCCAACATCGATCACCGCGTCGAGCAGGTGCTGCTGCGCTGCCTGTGCAAGGATCCCAACGGCCGCTATCCGTCGGCCGAGGCGCTGCGCGACGATCTGCTCCACGTCCTCGCCGCGATCGAGACCCACGAGCACGACCTCGCCAGCCTCGGTCGCGACAGCGGCGCGCGCTCGGGGGTGCGGAGCGGCGACGTGCCGCTGCACGCGCGCTCGACGGTGGCGCCGGTCGGCTACGCGACGATGATGGCGCAGGCCGGCATGCCGTACCTGCAGTCGCAGCCGCCGCTGACGCCGTACCCCGACGGCGCGTCGTGGGCCGGGCCGGCGCCGCGCCGCACCCGCTGGATGTGGGGCATCGGCGCCGCCGCGGTGCTCGGCATCGCGGTCGCGGGCGCGCTGGTCGCCGCCGCCAGCAAGGGCACGCCGATCGAGACCCCGGCCGCCGAGGCCACGCCCGCGCCGCCCGCGGTGACCGCGATGGATCGCGGCAAGCCGACGCTGGCGCCCGTGGTCGTGACGGTGAAGATCGAGGCGCCCGCGGGCGCGCGAGTCGAGGCCGCGGGCTCGACGCTCGCGCTGTGCACCACGCCGTGCGTGCTGACGATCGATCCCGCCGACGGCGGCTCGACGACGCGGCGCGACTTCGTCGTGCGCAAGGACGGGCTCGCCGACGCCGCGTTCTCGGTCGATCTCGCGAGCCCGGTCCCGACCATCGAGGTCGCGCTCGCGGCGCTGCCGCCGCCGATCGAGATGGAGCCCGACGACGACGCGCTCGCGGTCGTCGAGCCGACGCCGACGCCGACGCCGACGCCGACGGTCCGCGCCAACCGCACGTCGCGCCGCCGCCCCGAGCCGAAGGTCGTGAAGGCCGCGAAGGTCACGCCGCCGCCGCCGGTCGAGCCCGCGCCCAAGGTCGTCGACGATCCGCCGCCGGTCCCGCCGGTCCGCAAGCCGCCCAAGGATCGGAAGGTCGATCCGACCGCGACGATCGATCCGTTCGCGGCGCCGAAATGATCGCGCGGCTCGTCCTCGTGCTCGCGCTGATGGTCGTGCCGCGGCCGGTCCTCGCCGAGGACGCCGCGACCCGCACCGCCAAGCGCCACTACCTCAAGGGCGACAAGCTGTTCAACCTCGGCAAGTTCGACCAGGCGCTCGCCGCGTTCGAGGCGGCGTACCAGGCCAAGCCGATCCCGAAGCTCCTGTTCAACATCGCCCAGGCCCACCGCAACCTCGAGCATCACGAGCAGGCGATCTTCAGCTACCGCAAGTACCTGAGCCTGGTCCCCGACGCCGACAACCGCGAGGCGGTGCTCGAGCTGATCGACGAGCTCGAGCTCAAGCAGGAGCAGGCCGAGCGCGACGAGCGCGACCGACTGGCGGCGCTCGACGAGCGCGACCGGGCGCGGGATCGCGAAAACCAGCCGCGCGGCGCGAAACCGATCTATGCTCGCTGGTGGTTCTGGGGCGGCATCGCCGCCGTCGCGGGTGCGTCGATCGGCACCTACCTCATCGTGAGCGACGACGGCATCCCCTCGACCGACCTCGGCAACGTCGTCTTCGATTGAGCCATGCGGAGCACGCAACGCTGGATAGCGATCGCCCTGGTCGCGTGGCTGGGCTGCGGCGCTGACGATCCGGTCACCGTCGTCCACATCGAGGCGCGGCCCGCGGTCGGGTCGATCGCGCAGATCGAGGTGTCGTTCGACAACGACAACGCGACCCTGCGGCAGACCTTCGCGGTGACCGGCAAGGACTTCCCGCTGTCGTTCAGCGTAGAGACCCCGGGGCGCAGCGGCACGCTGGTGATCCACGCCGACGCCAAGAGCGGCAGCGGCGAGGTCCGCGCGATCGGCGACGTCGCGGTCGAGCTCGATCCGGCCGGCCGGGTCGACGCCGAGCTGATGCTCGAGCCCAACGACTTCGTCGTCAACACCACCTTCGTCGGCACCCAGGACCTGGCGTTCCGCTTGGACGCGGGCGGCCGCCAGCTGTCGGCGGGCAGCGACGGCCGCTTCACGATCGGCTGGTCCGACACCTGTCAGATGGTCGGGCGCTGCGACGTGTTCGGGCGGCGCTTCGACCAGACCGGCACCGCGATCACCACCGCGATCGCCGCGGGCACGACCCAGTTCAACTTCAACCAGACCAGCGGGCCGATCGGCTACGAGCCGTCGCTCGCGACCGATCGCAGCGGCAACACCCTCGCGGCGTGGTCGACCGACGGCGAGCTGTACGCGGTCGTGGTCGACGCCGAGGGCGCCGCGCTCAGCGGCCTCGAGACCCAGGTGACCGCGCTGACCACGCCGGGGACCCCGGCGGCGATCGCGCTGCCCGACGGCCGCTACGTCGTGGCGTGGGCCGACGACAGCGTCACGATGGGGCAGCGCGTGATCCGGGCACGCTACCTGTCGGCGGCCGGCGTGCCGATCAACAACCCGATCACCAACACCGCCGCGGCGTACCAGGTGTCGACGACGATCATGACCACCGACAACCCGCCCGCGATGGTCGGGCTCGGCAACGGCGCGCTCGCGATCGCCTGGCAAGACGGCTCGCAGCTCCGCGGCCGCTTCTACGGCACCACCGGCACCGCGTCGACCGGCACCGACATCGTGCTCGCGACCTACCCCGCGGCCGACGAGCTGTCGCCGCCGCAGCTCGGCACGATCGGCGGCGACGCGCTGCTGCTGTACCGCCGCGGCACCGTCGGTGGCGACGCCGACAACGGCCAGCTGGTGATGCGGCGCGTGTCGTCGCAGGGGACCCGCATCGGCGGCGACGCGATCGTCACCGACGACGTCGAGCTGGGGCCGCCCGGGATCGCGACCCTCGACGGCGACGTCGCGGTGGTGTGGTCGGCGTGCACGACCGGCTCCGACGGCGCCGGCTGCGGCATCTGGCTGCGCCACTACGGCGTCGATCTCGCGCCGCGGACCGGGCCGCTGCGGGTCAACACCACGACCCCGGGCGATCAGGAAGATCCGTCGGTGGCGTGGCTGCCCGGCCAGGCCGCGGCGGTGGCGTGGAGCG
>JAYTAJ010001100.1:0-6192 GCA_043737575.1 Myxococcales bacterium
TGCCACGCGAGACGGAACGCGCTGGATCACGTCGGGTCAGTCAGGGCCGTAGGCTGTTGAGATTCTTGCAAGGGCTCGTCAGCTAACGGGGCCGGCGACTTGGCGACAGCCCTTCCTGAAACTCAGAAGCCGATGACGATGCCGAGGTTGAAGTCGAGCTGCACGCCGAAGTTGACCTGCGACGCGCCGAGCTCCTTCACCACCGGGATGCCGGCGATCGCGTTGAACTCGGCGACGAACGCGAGGCCGCTGCCGAGCCGGAAGTGGTAGCCGGCGCCCGCGTTCACCAGCAGCGGGCCGATCGCGACGACATCGACGTCCATGTTCTCGGGCGCGCCCTCGAGCTTGATGGTGTCGCGGATGACGCCGCCGCCGATGCCGGCCGCGAGGTGGAGACCGCCACCGTTGGCGGCGAAGGCGTGGCGCAGCCGGAGGAAGCCGGCCGGTGCCATCGGCGCGTGGCCGGCGATGTTGGCGCCGATCGGGAAGCCGATGCGGCCGGCCACCGAGATCGTCGTCGACGGCGACAGGTAGTAGCCGAGCTCGGGCATGACGTGGAGCAGCTGCGGCGCGAAGCAGCACTTCACCGTGTTGCGCTCCTGCTCGGTCTTGCCGCTGACCAGGCCGCCGCCCGAGCCGACCGCGAGCGCGATGAACATCGTCTTCTTGCCGCTGGGGGTCACGACCTTGCCGATCTCGGGACCGTCGACGACGTCGCGACCACCGCCACCGCCGCCGCCGACCGGACCGTCGCCCAGCGGGTTCTCGTCGTCGAGCCCGTTGGAGGCGCCGGCGGCGCCGCTCGAGCCCGCGACCTCGATGATGTTCGGCGAGCCGGCCGAGCCCTTCGACGCCAGCAGCTTGCCGCCGGCGTTGTACGCGGCGATGTAGTAGTGGATCAGATCGCCCTTGAGCGCGTCGGCCGGGATGGCGCCCTGATAGACGCACTCGCCGTCGAGGCTCATCTTCGCCTCGCTGAAGTCGGTGGCGCCGCGCGGGCGGTACATCACCGACATCTTCGCCGGCTGCACGTCGGCACCGACCGCGGCCTGCATCGTCAGATCCTTGCCGCCCTTGGCGGTCTCGACGATCGTGTGCTGCACCCCCGTGACCTCGCCGCACTCGACGACCATGGCGCCGCCGCCGCCGTCGCCGGGGCCGGGCTCGACGTCACCGGGGCCGGGCTCGACGGCGGCACCGCCGGCTTCGGACTTGGCCTCGTCGAGGAGCTTCTGCATCTCGGGCGTCGAGTACGCCTTCTCGAGCGCGATGCCCTTGTCGATCTCGGCGGCGTTCAGGAACGACAGCTTCGCGCTCTCGGCATCGTTGAGGCCGGCGAAGTAGACGATGCCGAGGCGGACGTGGACCTTCGCGGTCACCGGGTCGGCCTCCATCTTCGCCTTCTTCGCGATGGTCAGCGCCTGGTTCAGGATCTTGCGCGCCTCCTCGTACTCGAGGAGGTCGTAGTTCTCCATCGCCTCCTTGACCTTCTGCTCGATCTCTTTCTTCGCCTTCGCGTCGGCGTGCGCGGCGCGGGCGGAGACCAGGCCGACGATCAAGAAGACCACCGCGAGCGCGGCGGACATGACGAACGCGCGAGAAGACCGCATGTCGGTGTCCATAACACGGCCCCCCATCCGGATGCGAGCGGATCGCAGAGGCGGGCCGCGCCGGTTCACTGCGCCGTTATATAGAACTCGACGCGGCGGTTCTGGGCGCGGCCGGCCTTGGTGCGGTTGTCCTCGATCGGCACCGACTCACCGAAGCCCTGCGCGGTCATGCGAGCGCCGTCGACGCCCTTTGCGATCAGATACTTGCGAACCGACTCGGCGCGGTTCTTCGACAGCTTCAGGTTGAACTTGTCCGAGCCCTGGCTGTCGGTGTGGCCCTCGATGCGGACCGCGATCGTCGGCCGATCGGTCAACGCGAGCGCGACCTCGTCGAGGAGCGGGAAGCTGACGCGCTTGATCGTCGCCTTGCGGGTGTCGAAGTAGACGGTCTGCTTCAGCTCGATCTTGGTGTCGGTCACGACGATCAACGTGTACTTCTGCGGGCAGCCATCGGCGGTCTGGGCCGGCTCGGCCGGGCATTGATCGATCGCCGTCGGGCACTCGGGCACCCCGTCGCCGTCGTTGTCGCAGTCGGGGCAGCCGTCGTCGTCGCCGAAGCCGTCGGGATCCTCGGCGACGTCGGGGCACTGATCGATGCGATCGGCGATGCCGTCCTTGTCGTTGTCGAGATCGGGGCAGCCGTCGCTGTCGTCGGTGCCGTCGCGATCCTCGGGATCGAGCGGGCAGTCGTCGATCGGATCGTTGATGCCGTCGGCGTCGTTGTCGGCCTCGGGGCAACCGTCGGTGTCCTCGAAGCCGTCCTTGTCCTCGGCGATGCGGGGGCAGTCGTCGGCGGTGTCGAGGATGCCGTCGCCATCGAAGTCCGACGGCATCGGCGCGTCGGGCGGACGGTTGTCGGGGTTGCAGCGGGCGCGCGGCGACTTCTCGACCGCGGCCTTGGCGTTGGTCTCGGCGATCGCGATCGCCTGCTTCGCCGGGTAGAGGTTGCCCTGCGACAGCTCCTCCTTGGCGAAGTCGTTGTGGGCCTCGGCCATCGCCAGCTCGATCGGCGCGCACCGCATCGCACCGTTGTCGCGCGCGGTCTTGATCAGCTCGTCGACGGTGCCGGTCCGGGCCCGGACCGCCGAGCCGGCGCACGCCGCGATCAGGACGGCGAGCGCGAGCGCGAGGGCTCTCACAGCGGCGCCTTTTCATCGAGGCCGGGCGGGGTCTCGTCGTCGCTGCCGTCGTCCTCGATCGCGGGCGCGAGGCCACCGCCGCCGCGCGACGGCGTGATCGGCGGCGGCGTGATCTCGTCCATCGCGGCCGGATCGGCGGCGCGGCGGATCGCGTCGACCTTGGCGTGCTCGGCGGCCTCGGCGGCGAGCCGACCGAAGCGGTTGGCGGCGCCGAAGTTGGCGTGGGCGGCCTGGACCCGCGCGGCGTGGAGGTACTCGACGGCGCGGGTCCACCAGTACGGCGCGTACTTCGCGGCGTTGACGGCGCGGGCCTCGTCGACCGAGGTCGAGGCGGTGCGGGTGACCTGGCTGACGTACCCGATCGGACCGCAGCCGACGATGGACGCGGTCACCACGAGAGCCAGCGCGAGTCGACGCATCCGCCTTCCTGGATTATCACAGCCGCGGCCCGCACCACAACTCGTCAACGGGCACGCACGCGGCGGCTGTCGCGCGACAGCTCGATGAAGACGTAGGCCCCCGCGGTCGCGGTGGCGACCGACGACACCAGGATCGCCCAGCCCAGATCGACCCGCATCAGCTGGCCGTGGACGCCGCCGCGATAGCCAAGGTAGCTGGTCGCGGCGATCAGGCGCGGGAACAGGACGCCGACCGCGATCGCCGCCGCCGCGACGGTGGCGCCCAGCGCGTAGAGCAGGATCCGCTGGCGATCGGTGCGCACCAGCGCCGCGCCGAGGTACCAGCCACCGACGACGACCAGGCCGTGGCCGATCACCAGCGGCAGCACCGCGAGGCCGGGGATCTTGGCGGGATCGACCAGGTAGTGCCAGGTCCAGGCCGGGTGGGCGACGTGGAAGTACAGCGCGATCGGCACGGTGATGATGCCGGCGTGGGCGAGCACCAGGAGGATCGCGGGCGAGCTCGACGGGCCGTCGGCGCGGATCCGATCGCGGCCGGCGAACGCGTACGCGAGGCCGAGCGCGAGCGCGGCGACGATCGCGATCAACACACGAGCCTGTGAGGATTCCCGGAAGGGAATCCGAAGAGGCTCTGCTCGGTGAGCCGAGGCGTGCGTGCTCGCAGCTTGCTTTGCGCGCTCTCACACACCGGTGTCGGGTTCCTTGCTGCCGAGCAGGTGGGCCGCGGCGGTGAACGCGGCGTCGTCGTCGATCATCTCGGGGGTCGGGGTCGGGACGTCGATCTCGCCCGCGACGAAGGTGCCGGCCTCGATCGAGCCGGTGACCGGCGCCGGGATGGTGTCGATCGGCGTGCCGTCGTCGGCGGGGCGGCGGCGGTGGCGCCCGGGATGACGCACGACCCACTCGTCGGTGTGGCCGTTGCGCCGCCCCTTGCGACCGGCGCGGGCCCGCCGCACGCTCGACTCGAGCTCGCTGCTGTCGCTGCCGTTGCCGTCGAACGGCGCGCCAGTGTCGAAGCGACTGGCCGGGACCGCGCCGACGTCGGACTCGCCGGTGTCGACCACGCGTTCCTGGGTCTCGTCGGTCGGCGGCAGGACCCGCTCGTCGGTGTAGGGCTGATCGCCGCGGCCCTCGCCATCGCTGTCGGCGTCGAGCGTCGCCAGCGCGGCGTCGAGCTCCGACGAGTCGTCGGTGGTCGTGGCCCGGGTGTGATCGTGGCCGCCCGACAGCGCCGAGTCGAGCGACACCACGGCGTCGAGCGCCGGATCGATCGCGGCGTCGAGCGACGCGTCGATCGAGGCCTCGCTGGGATCGGACGCGGTCGGCGCCGCCTCGTAGACCGTCGCCTCGAACTCGTCGTCGCCGCCGTCGGCCGCGATCGGATCGCCGACCGCGGGCGCGGGCAGATCGTGGCTGCCGGTCGTGACCTCGGCGAAGCGGTGGCGCCACTCCGGGCGATCGGCCAGCTCGGCGTAGGCGTTGCGCACCGCGCGCCGGGCCGCGCTGGCGGTGAACTCGCGGCGCACCCGCTCGTAGCCGTTGCCGGCCAGGCGATCGCGCAGCCCGGCGTCGTCGATCAGCCGCTGCAGCTTGCGCGCGAGATCGACGTGATCGCCGGGCGCGAACAACAGGCCCTCGCGGCCGTGATCGACCAGCATGCCGACGGTGCCGCGGCGCGGCGCGACCACCGCGCGCCGACACGCCATGTACTCGAGCAGCCGCGTCGGATAGAGCGCGTACGGCCGCGGCGTCAGCTCGGCCGCGGCCGGCACCACGCACAGCGACGCGGTCGCGATCAGCGCCGGCATCTGATCGTGATCGACCGCGGCCCTGACCTCGACGCGGCTGGCCAGGCCGAGCTCGGCGATCGCGGTCCGCACCGTGGTCTCGAAGCCCGCGGCGATCGGGCCGACCATCGCGAGCCGCGCGGTGGTGTTGCGGGCGACGTCGACCATCGCGCGCAGGAGCGTCCGCACGCCGCGGCTCGGGCCGATCGTGCCGACGTAGAGCAGGAGCGGCGGGCCGCCGCCCGACGCCTCGTCCCAGTCGAACCGATCGACGTCGACGCCCGGCGGCGACAGCACGACCCGATCGGGCTTGCCGCGGGTCACCGCGTAGCGCCGGGCCGGCTCGGTCGGCACCAGCACCAGGTCGGCGGTGAGCAGGCACGCCTCCTCGTCGCGCTCGAGCTGCGCCGCGAGCTCCGGATCCATGTGGCTGCGATCGTCGGACGCGCCGCGCGCCAGATCGAACACCACCGCGTAGCCGAACCGATCGCGGGCCTCGAGGACCGGGGCGGCGCCCCACGCGTCCTGGCAGTGCACGACGTCGTAGTCGGCGCCCTCGAGCTGGCGCCGCAGCGCGCGCTGGTAGGCCTGGACCTGGCCGCGAACGTCGGCGTCGTGGGTCGGCACCCGCAACAGCCGCCCCGCGCCCTGGCGCTCGACGTAGGGCTGATCGCCGTCGCGCACCACCAGCAGGTCGACGGTGTGGCTCGACAGCGCGCGGACGACGTGGCGGATCTGCACCCCGGCCCGGGTCGGCCCCGGGACCGCGCAGAATCCGGTGAGCAACACACGCGCCATCGGATCCATGCTCGCCAAGGAGCGACATCGCAGCAAGGGCCGAGGGCGACGGCCGCTTGCAATTCGACATGCGCCTGGGGTACATGGCGCCCGTGCAACGCCTCGTCGCCTATCTCCGAGACAACGTCTTCGTCGACTTCCAGGGCGACCTCGACCTCGAAAAAGTGCGCGAGCTGCTCGCCGGGGACGACAGTCGCGAGGTCCGCAACCTGCTCGGTCGCCTCACCCGCGACGGCGGCACCAGCGACATGATGGTCACGCTCGCCGACTGCCTCCTCGAGGTGGTCCAGGCCGCCCTCAGCGACGATGTCCTGCGCGGCCAGATCCGCGCGTATACTGAGGCGTAACCGGTGCGTGGCGCGATGGCGCCGACGTACTAGCGAGCGGGGTCACGGGGCTCGTGGAGCTCCGCGAGCAAGGGAGGGGATGCCGTGACGCA
>JAYTAJ010001101.1:0-2704 GCA_043737575.1 Myxococcales bacterium
CGCGGGTGTCGGTGATCGCGCGCTTGACCACGGTCGCCATCCTCGGCGGCATCGCGATCGGCGGCGGCGTGCTGATCACCCGCTACGCGCGGCCGCAGACCCAGGGCGAGGACTTCCGCACCTACGCGTACTTTCGCGACGCCCAGGGCCTGCCGGTCGGCGCCAGCGTGAAGATCGCCGGGATCGTCGTCGGCGAGATCGACTCGCTCGCGATCGAGAACGGCCAGGCCCGGCTCGGGATGCGGCTGCGCGACGACGTCGTCCTGTGGGACGACGCGTGGGTCGAGAAGAAGGCGGCGTCGGCCCTGGCCGACAACTACGTCGAGATCTCGCCCGGCGGCCCCGATCCGGACATCCCGGCGTCGCTGACCCGCCGCCGCCTGCGCTCGGGTGAGCCGATCGCGCGCGTCATCGAGGCGTCGACCACCGACCGGGTGCTGCGCGGGCTCGAGCACGCGATCCCGCGCGGCGACGACATGATCCGCGTCGCCGATCAGCTGACCGAGGAGAGCCGGCAGTGGGTCGCGGGGCCGCTGTCGGAGCGGTTGGCGCGGCTCGATCGGCAGATCGCGACCGGCGGCCTGTCGGAGCCGCTGCACCGCGCCGCCGAGGCGACCGCGCGCTTCGACGCGACCCTGGCGCGAGCCGAGCGCAACGTCCGCGCGTCGGCGCCCGCGGTCGGGGCCCGGCTCGACGGCCTGGTCGGCGACACCGCGGCGGCGCGCGATCGCATCGTCGGCGCGCGCACCGATCTCGCGGCCGGCATGGAGGACGTTCGCGACGGGCTCGATCAGGCCGACCCGCTCGCGGTCAAGGCCGGCGCGTTCCTCGGCGAGCTCAACCAGCCCGACCGCGAGCGTCAGGGCACGCTGGCGCGGCTGATCGACGATCCGACGCTCGGCGACGAGCTGGCCGAGGCGACGATCGAGATGCGCGCGTCGGTGAGCGACCTCGATCGCTTGAAGGCGGTGATCGGGCTGCGCGCCGAGTGGAACCTGCTGGCGTCGACGCCGCGCTTCTACGTCACCGCCGAGATCACGGCGCGGCGCGGCCAGTTTTACTCGGTCGAGATCGAGAAGGGGCCGTGGGGCGATCGGCCCGACATCCAGCTCGTCGAGAATCTCGCGACCGGCGGCTTCGATCGCACCGTCGCGTTCCGCGAGAAGGCGCGCTTCACGGTGCAGTGGGGCCAGCACATCGGGCGCTTCGCGGTGCGCGCCGGCCTGAAGGAGTCGATGTTCGGCGTCGGCATCGACGCCGCGTTCGGCCACGGTCGGCTGCGGCTGTCGCTCGACGCGATGGAGTCGAGCTTCGCGCGGACGCCGCGCATCAAGGTCGCGGCCGCGCTCGAGGTGTTCCGATCGATCTACGTGCTCGGCGGGATCGACGACGCGCTGGTCGCGGGCGGCGAGCTGTCGATCCTGCCGTCCGACGACGTGCCCGCGCAGTTCGCGAAGCTGCGTTATGGCCGCGACTACCAGCTCGGCTTCGACTTTCGCTTCACCGATCGCGACGTCGGCGCGCTGCTCCGCCTGTACGGAGCGTTCCTCGCCGGCCTGTTCGCGACGTGACGGCGATTTTTTCGCGACCTTTTCATCTCTGTCGCGACTGTTTGTGTGGCCCGGGACGATCCCGGCTGGCGCCAAGGCCTGACGATCACAGGGACTCACGCCGCAAACTGACGTACATCACCCCCCAGGTGTGTGTCTGCTATCGGTTGCGCACATCGACCGCGGGAGCTAGCTGTGGCACAACTTGGGTGCATGGACGCTGCCCCCTCCGAGGCGATCTTGTCGGCTGCTACCGGCAAGCCCAAGTTGCTGATCGTCGAGGACGATCCGGCGCTCGGTCGGTCGTTGCAGCGCGGCACGCGCGCGTACTTCGACGTGGTGATGACGACGTCGGTGGACGCGGCCTTCGAAGTGATCGACTCGAAGATCGAGCTCGCGGCCGCGGTCGTCGACATCGGACTCCCGGATGGCACCGGCTTCGACGTGGTCGAGACGCTGCGCCAGCGTGATCGCAACCTCCCGGTGTTGATCCTCACGGGCTCCAACGATCCGACCACGATCAACCGCGCTCACGCGCTGCGGGTCGAGTTCGTGTGCAAGCCGTTCTTCTCGGAGAACCTCGCCCAGTTCGTGCAGCGCACGCTGTCGGGCAGCCAGTACGGCGATCGCGAGAAGCTCGCGGTCGTGGTCAGCGAGGTCACGACCGAGTTCAAGCTGTCGCTGCGCGAGGGCCAGATCCTGGCGTTCGCCGCCGAGGGCATCCCGCGCAGCCGCCTCGCCGACGTGATGGGCATCAGCGAGAACACGGTGAAGAGCCAGATCCGCTCGCTGCTCGAGAAGCTCGAGAAGCAGGCCCTGGCCGACGTCGTGTGGTGGATTCGCTCCAGAGCCGGCCTGTAGTTACCGGAGGCAACTGGTGCGTGGGCGGGTGGTTGTGGACGATCGATGCGGGGGCCGTGGGCGGCGACAGGCGCGTCGTCTCGGACGTCGCCTGACTCAGCCGCCCGCGAGCGGGGCGAGCAGGTAGAGCTGATCGCCGTCGGTGAGGGCGCGATCGCCGTGCTCGTCGATCGGGCAACGCTCGCCGTTCCACATCAGCGTGTGCGCGAGGTGCGGGCTCGAGGCCAGCGCGACCGCGAGCGGCAGGCCGAGCCGATCGCCGTCGGCGACCAGCTGCGCCAGCGTGGTGCCGG
>JAYTAJ010001102.1:0-2702 GCA_043737575.1 Myxococcales bacterium
CGAGGGCGAGCCCGAGATCATCGGCTACTTCGTCGAGTACTCCGGCATGCGCTGGGGCCTGTTCTTCCTCGCCGAGTTCATCGAGATCGTCTTCATCTCCGCCGTCATCGCCACCGTGTTCTTCGGCGGCTGGCAGGTGCCGTTCCTCGACGCCGACGGCTTCCGCTTCGGTGGCTACGTCACCGAGATCAACGGCCAGTGGATCGCGACCGGCGGCTCGCTGTTCGAGGTCCCGCACGGCGTGGTCAGCGCGCTGCAGGTCGGCGCGTTCGGCCTGAAGGTGATCCTGATCTGCTGGTTCCAGCTGCTCATCCGCTGGACCCTGCCCCGGTTCCGCGCCGACCAGCTGATGAACCTCGGCTGGAAGGTCCTGCTGCCGTGCGCGCTCGGCTGGACGATGCTGTCGGCGCTGTTCAAGCTGTGCGCGATCTACTTCGGATGGATGTGACCATGTCCTCTCACGCGCATGACGATGGGGCCGCGAAGGTCGCGGCGGGCCCGAAGGTGCTCGCGGTGTCGACCGTCAGCCCGAAGGTCCGCTCGATCGCGGTGGTGCGTCCGTCGGCCGAGCAGGTCGACTACCTCGGCGCCACCAAGACCGGGCTCGGCATCACGCTGCGCCACTTCGCGAAGAACTTCTTCGGCCGTCGCCGCGACCCGCAGCTGCTCGCGAAGGGCGAGCCCGTGGTGCCGCCGACCACGTTCGCGGGCAAGCTCCGCAACGCGATCCAGCCGATCAACGACATCGAGACGATCCAGTATCCGGAAGAGAAGACGCACTACCCCGAGCGCTTCCGCGGCCTGCATCGCCTGATGCAGCGCGACGACGGCAACGTCCGCTGCGTCGCGTGCATGTGCTGTCCGACCGTGTGCCCGGCCCACTGCATCACGATCGTCCCGGCTCAGACCGACGACAAGGGCATCGAGAAGTACCCCGCGGTCTTCGAGATCGATGAGCTGCGCTGCGTCGTGTGCGGGCTGTGCGTCGAGGCGTGCCCGTGTGACGCCATCCGGATGGACTCCGGCGTTCACGCCAAGCCGGTCGAAGAGCGCGGCGACGCGGTGATGACGAAGGAGATGTTGCTCGCGGTGTCGAAGGACGTCGGCAAAGTTCCGTCGTCGATCGCGACGCAAGGCGGCGAAGGTCCGCGCTGGCGCGACGGGAAATAGCGCGCCGATGATTTTCGGTTGACGCTCGTGATCGAGGTCGCTAGGGTGAAGAAGAACCCGGCGGCTCGACGCGACAAACGGGCATCAACTGTCTCCTACTTCGTCTGTCCAGGGATCTGCCTCTGTCCTGGGTGTGCATGCCCGCTCGTCGGGAAGCCCAAAGGGATATGTGGAGCCCACCTACCAACAAAGGTAGGGGATAGAAATGCCTACGCTCGAGCCTGTCGGGTTCTTCTATTTTCGGGCGGCGGCGGCGACGCTGGCGACGGAGAGCGCGAGCGCGCCGAGGGCGAGGGCGCACAGCAGCAGCGCACCGACCGGCGCGCCACGGGCGGCGGCGAAGGCGGCGCAGGTGACGAGGTAGACGCCGAGGGCGGCTTCGCCGACGACGACGCCGCCGGGGCCGACGCGATAGGCGCGCGCGCGGCGGGCGCGGCCGACGCCGCCGTCCTTGGGCGTGCGCACGAAGGGCGTGACGCGACCGACCAGGCCGAGGACGATCGCGCGCGACTGGCTGACCGACAGGCCGGCGGTGAGCGCGATCAGCGACGGAACCCGCGCGAGCGCGGCGAGGCGACGGCCGGGCTGGCTGACCCAGACGAAGGCGCCGAGCACGAGGGCGGTGAGCGCGGCGGAGACGGCGTGGATCGGCGCGGCCCACGACGGGCCGCCACCGGCGGCGAGCGCGGCGCCGCCGGCGACGAGGACGATCAGCGTGATCAGGTACGGCAGGTTGTGGGTCAGGTGGAACAGCGCCTCGAGGCGATGACGCCACGGCCAGCGCGCCCGCGCCGCGGGCCGCGCCAGCTTGCGCGCGCACTCGATCGAGCCCTTGGCCCAGCGGAACTGCTGCGACTTGAACGCGAGCACGTCGGCGGGCAGCTCGGCGGGCGCGGTGACGTCGTCGGCGTAGACGAAGCGCCAGCCGGCGAGCGCGGCGCGGTACGACAGATCGAGATCCTCGGTCAGCGTGTCGGCGTGCCAGCCGCCCGCCGCCGCGATCGCGGACGCCCGCCACACCCCGGCGGTGCCGTTGAAGTTGAAGCACGCGCCGATCGCGGCGCGGCCGCGCTGCTCGACGGCGAAGTGACCATCGAGCAGCAGCGCCTGCAGCTCGGTGAGCAGCGACGCCGAGCGGTTGAGGTGATCCCAGCGCGCCTGCACCATCCCGACCGCGGGATCGGTGAACGGCGCGACGGTGCGGCGCAAGAAGTCGGGCGGCGGCACGAAGTCGGCGTCGAACACCGCGTGCAGCGATCCGCGCGCGACGGCGCGGCCGGCCTCGAGGGCGCCGGCCTTCCAGCCGATCCGATCGGTGCGATGCAGGTGGACGACGTCGACGCCGCGGCCTCGCCACGCCGCGACCTCGGCGGCGCACAGCTCGCGACAGTCGTCGGTCGAGTCGTCGAGCACCTGGAGCTCGAGCCGATCGCGCGGCCAGTCGAGGGCCGCGGCGGCGGCGATGACGCGGGCCGCGACCGCGCGCTCGTTGTAGATCGGCAGCTGCACGGTGACGATCGGCAGCGTGTCGG
>JAYTAJ010001103.1:0-2699 GCA_043737575.1 Myxococcales bacterium
CCTTCGCGGTCGTCAGGCGACTCATCCTCGAAGTACACGCTGAACCGGTGCTGCGGCATGCGAAGGTTTGGCTACGACGCCACGTCCAAGGCGATGACGGCGCAGACGATCATCGGACTTCGATCCCGCGCTCGACGACGATCCGGCCACCGCGGCCGGGTTGGTCGACGATGAGCTTCAGCGGCTTGCGCAGTACCGTGTCGACCTGGCGGATCGCGACGGAGACGCGGCCGGTCGTGCCGGCGGGGACGACGCCAACGACGCCGGCTTCGGGGGCAGTTGTGGATGACGAGGCGAGCGAGACGGAGCCCGCGCGGTCGGTGCCGGAGGGATCGAGGAGCTTGACGGTCGCGAGGCGGTAGGCTGAGGCCGAGCGGTTCTGGATCTCGAAGATGAGGTAGGCGTCCTCGCCGAGGAGGACGACGCGATCGCCGTGGACGATCACGTTGTCGGCGTTGCGCTCGTGGGCTTTGAGGCGCTGGATCTCGAGGCGGGCGAGAAGGCGGCGGCCGATGGCGGCGTCGGCGGCGGCGCGGATGGCGGCGTCCTGGGTGCGCTTGGCGTCGGCTTGCTCGCGGCGGATGGCGGCGAGCTCGGCGGCGGCGGCCGCGCGGACCTTGGCGACCTCGGCGTCGACGGCGGAGCGGAAGGCTTCCTCGGCGGAGGACGACTGGAAGCGGACGACGGTGAGGCCGTCGGCGGCTTCGGGGACGACGCGCAGCGAGATGTTGACCTTGATCGTGCCGTCCTTGGTGGCGAGCGCGAGGGTGGTGGGCTTGGCGTTGGGGCTGGTGGCGCGGACGAAGACCTCGGACGCGCCGGTGTAGGCCTTCACGTCCCAGTCGGCGGAGGATTGGATCGCGTGGGAGGCGAGCACGGACGGGAACGACAGCATGACGTTGGTCGAGTACTTCACGGGGACGTCGGCGGTGCCGCCCTGCGGTGGGATCAGGACGGTGGCCTCGTTCTTGGCGGTGCTGGCGGCGTCGCTGCCGGGCTTGGGCTGGGCGAGCGCGGCGAGAGGGAAGGCGGCGACGAGGAGCGTGAGCAGGAGAGCGCGGGTCATGGTCATCCACCTCCGAGAGTCTTCTCGACGAATCCGTGATCGGAGCCGCGGCCCGATCCGGGCGTGCGACGCGGGCGGGCGGCATCGATCGGCGCTGGTGCGGCGTCGACCGCGGCGTCGATGGGGGCGGGGCCGGCGTCGATCGGTGGAGCATCGGGGAGCGCAGCATCGATCGGCGGCGGGGGCGCGTCGGCTTCGATGGGTGCCACCGCGGGGGCGGGCGACTGCGAGCCGCCACCGCCGGAGATCGCGACGGCGATGACGCCGCCGAGCACGACGACGCCCGCGCCGAGCGCGATGGCGAGCGTGCGGCGCGATCGCGGCGCGGCGGTGCCCCCGGACAGGTCGCCGACGGGTGGCGGGGTCTGGCCGATCGTCTGCACGGTCCCGGACGAGCCAGCGGCGCGGGCGAGCGCGACGTTGGTGGGCATGGCGTAGGCGGGCGGCTGCGTGACGATCGACGATGCGGGCCGCGGCGCGCGATCGGGGAAGCGTTCGGCGAGCGCGTGCGCGAGCTCGTCGCGGTTGGCGGCGCGGCCGCACGCGCGCAACTCGTGGAGCGCGTCCTGCGCGCTGGCGGGGCGATGTTCGGGCCGCGGCGCCATTAGGCGCATCGCGAGGTTCGACAAGGCGACGGAGGCGTGGCCTTGCGTCACGGCGTGCGGCGTTTCGACGGGCATGTGGCCGTCGCCGTACTGCGAGACGAGGAACATGATCGACATGGCGCTGTCGGCGTCGAACGGGCGGCGGCCGGTGAGCAGCTCGTAGAGCATCACGCCGGTCGCGAACAGGTCGACGCGGCCGTCCATGGTCGGCTTGGCGTTGAGCTGCTCGGGCGCCATGTACATCGGCTTGCCCTTGGCGGTGCCGCTCGCGGTCGCGTTGGTGGCCTGCATAGCCTTGGCGATGCCGAAGTCCGAGAGCTTGACGACGCCGTCCCAGGTGATGAGGACGTTCGATGGCGTGCAGTCGCGATGCACGATGCCGAGGACCTTGCCGGTGCGCGCGTCGGTGGCACCGTGCGCGTGCTTCAAGCCCTCGAGCACCTCGCCGATGATGTACGTGATGATCTCGGGCGAGAGGTTGGCGTACTCACCGGGCGGCGCGAGCTTCTCGAGGTCTACGCCGTGGACGAACTCGATCACCTGGAACAGGCGGCCTTCCATGTCGCGATCGAAGTCGATCACGCTGACGACGCACGGGTGCGAGAGCAGCGATGCCAGCCGCGCCTCGCTGACGAACATCTGCGAGAAGCGCTCGTCGGCGGAGTAGGTCGCGAGGACGCGCTTGATCGCGACCTGGCGCGCGAAGCCCTCGACGCCGGCGATGTGACCGCGGAAGACTTCGGCCATGCCGCCGACGCCGAGCAACGCGCCGAGCCGGTACTTGCCAGCGCGGTCGATCGCGGGTCCGAGATCGTCGGGAGGTGCCATGGTCAGTCGAACCACAACGGATAGAAGTAGTAGGCGATGTGTGCCGAGCCCTCGAGAGTGCGCCAGCTCGGCCCGCTGAGCGGGACCTCGTAGCAGACGCCGACCGACGCTCCCGCGATCAAGCGCGGGCCGAAGCGGTAGTCGAGACCCAGCGCGAAGAGCCCGATCAGATCAGTGGCGGTGTCACCGTGTCGGCCGTC
>JAYTAJ010001104.1:0-2696 GCA_043737575.1 Myxococcales bacterium
GCGGCCCAGGCGGCGCAGCGCCTGGTCGAGACCTACGGCGTGCCGATCCACTTCCACCTGGTGTCGCCGCCGACCGCCGACGTCGATCCCGCGCCGATCCTCCGCGAGCAGTACGCGCTGCGCGACGGCCTCGAGCTGGCGAAGCGTTGGGACCTCGACTTCCACGGCAAGAAGCCGGCGGAGCCGAACATCCTCCGCAAGGCGGCCCAGGTGCTGATGATCGCGCGGCCGCCGACCGAGCAGCTGGTCGTCGCGCTGCAGCTCGCCAAGGCGGTGTGGTCGAGCGATCCGAAAGAGCTGACGGTGCTGATGGGCCGTCACGGCAACGAGCAGTCGGGCTCGGTCGCGCCGTACCTGGCGCAGGCCTACGGCAAGCTGCGCGACGCCGGCCACTACGTCGCGGCGTCGTTCGCGTACGGCGGCGACTGGTACGTCGGCGTCGAACGGCTGCACTACCTCGAGGCCCGGCTGCGCGCCGACACCGGGGTCGCGCCGCCGCGCGCGGTGCTCGAGCCGCGCCCCGACTACACCCCCGAGCCGATCGCGCTGCCGCCCGGCCGTCCGGTCGTCGACTTCTGGTTCTCGTTCCGCTCGCCGTACTCGTACCTCGCGCTGTCGCAGCTCGCGGCGCTCGCCGCCGAGCTGCCGATCGACGTCCGGCTGCGCCCGGTGCTGCCGATGGTGATGCGCGGCCTCGAGGTGCCGCGGGTGAAGCGGCTGTACCTCGCCCACGACGCCAAGCGCGAGGCCGATCGCCTCGGCCTCCCGTTCGGCAACCTCGCCGATCCGCTCGGCAAGGGCGTCGAGCACGCGCTCGCGATCACGTATCACCTCTTGCCGTCGGAGCGCGCGATGGCGTTCGTCGAGTCGGCGGCGCGCGGCGTGTGGAGCGAGGCGCTCGACCTCGCGAGCTACGTCGATCTGCGGACGATCGTCGAGCGCGCCGGCCTCGACTGGAGCGACGCCAAGGCCGCGCTCGCCGACGAGACCTGGCGGGTCGCCGCCGCCGACGCCGCGACCGAGCTCAACGCCGCGGGCCTGTGGGGCGTGCCGAGCTTCAAGGTCGGCGACTACGCGACCTGGGGCCAGGATCGCATCGCCCACCTCGGCGATCGGTTGCGCGCGTCGCTCAAGGACAGGCCGGCCGCGGCTGACCGTGAGCCAGCGCCACCAGCGTGAGGTAGCGCTGGGTCATCGAGCCGCGCATCTCGGCGAGGCTGCCGCGCACCGCCGACAGGTGCTCGATGAACTGCAGCTCGGTGTGGCCGCCGTCGGCGGCGCGGATCTGGATCGAGCCCTCGATCAGCGAGATGAAGTCGGAGCCGAACACCTTCTGGTAGCGGATGATCGCGAGGGTCGGCGCGTCGGGCGTGCCGTCGATGGTGCCGAACCGCCACAGCTCGTCCCACGCGACGGTGATGATCTCGTCGACCTCGTAGTGCAGCTTCCACGACACCTCGTACTGCGGCTCGACGCCGACCTCGGCCGAGTGGCGATCGGTGGCGCAGCGCGCGGCGAGGTGCTCGGGGTCCTTGGTCGCGGCCCACACCACCCCGGGCGGCGCGAGCACGAGGCCGCGGCCGTGCAGGACCTTCGGATCGCCGTCGGTGCCGCTGGTGAGCAGGCCCTCGACGGTGCCGCCGCTCTGCAACGCCGGTGCGGTGTTGTCCTCGAGCGGCTCGAGGCCGTCGGGGAACACCGACGTCACGTCGTCCTGGCATCCGATCAGGACGACGAGGAGAGCCCCGAGCACCCGGTACATCGGGCCGAGTGTCGCGCGCCCCGGCGGCTGAACGCAAGTCCGCGGTCGGACCACGCCCTCGCCGCTGTGCGACGATCACGGTCCGGTACCGCAGGGCCGCATCCGTGCGACACTGGGGCGCCCGCAGCGTGTGCCTGACTACACCGCTCCGGCGACCTATCCATGTCGCGCGAACCGCGCCGCGAAGATCCATCCGAGACGTTCGGCCCCTACGTGCTCTTCGAGTGCCTGGGCCGGGGCGGGATGGCGACCGTCCATCGGGCCAAGCAGACCGGCATCGAAGGCTTCGAGCGCCCGGTCGCGCTCAAGCGGATGTTGCCGTGGCTGACGTCGGACGCCGAGTTCGTGAAGTCGTTCGTGCGCGAGGCGCGCCTCGCCGCGCAGCTGCGCCACACCAACATCGCCCAGACCTACGATCTCGGAAAGGTCGACGGCATCTACTACATCGCGATGGAGCTGATCGCGGGCCGCGATCTGCGCGAGGTGCTGCGGCAGGCCCACAACACCGTCGGGCCGGTGCCGGTGCCGATCGCGATCCAGATCCTGTTCCAGGTCTGCGACGCCCTCGACTACGCCCACAACTTCCGCGACGAACAGGGCCGCGCGCTCGGCCTGGTCCACCGCGACATCTCGCCCGCGAACGTGATCGTCGGCGAGGACGGCTGCGCGAAGATCGTCGACTTCGGCGTCGCCAAGGGATCGACCGCGACGTTGTCGACGCAGAGCGGGATGCTCAAGGGCAAGTTCGCGTACATGGCGCCCGAGATGCTGCAGGGCACCGTCGACGCGCGCTGCGATCTGTTCGCGGTCGGCGTGGTCGCGTGGGAGCTGCTCACCGCCAAGCCGCTGTTCGCGGGCGGCGACGACATGGAGATCTTGCAGCGGGTGACGTCGTGGGATCCGCCGCCAGCGTCGACGATCAACCCGATGGTGC
>JAYTAJ010001105.1:0-2686 GCA_043737575.1 Myxococcales bacterium
TGACGACGACGAAGTCACCCATGTCGACGTTGGGCGAGTAGGTCGGCTTGTGCTTGCCGCGAAGCACCGACGCGATCTTGGTAGCGGCGCGACCCAGGATCTGACCCTGCATGTCGACGACGTACCACTCGCGCTGCGCTTCTCCGGCTTCCTTGGTGAGCCAAAAGCTCTTCTGGGTCGTGCTCATAGCGGTTCCGATCGAGTGCGCGCGAACGAGCGTCGCGGCGAAGGGGGATCGTCTACAAGCTGGGGAGGCTGGAGTCAAGGGGTTGGCGACACACGACACGACATCCGCGAAGGCGCGCGCCGCGAGCGGGCGTGGTAACACGCCGCCGTGGCCAAGGTCGCCTTCGTCCTGAAACCCCAGGCGGAGGACGCGCGCGCCCTCGCAGACGAGCTCGCGCGCTGGCTGGTCGCGTGCGGCCACACGTCGATCGTGACCGCCGAGGACGGGCTGGCTCCCGAAGGCGCGGAGATCGTTCCCGAATCGGAGCTGGGCTCGGTCGATCTGGTGTGCGTCCTGGGCGGCGACGGCACGATGCTGCGCGCCAGCCGCGTGGTCGGCGACTCCGGCGTCCCCGTGCTCGGCGTCAACCTCGGGCAGCTCGGCTTCCTGGCGGGCTTCCTGCCCGCCGACGCGCGCCAGGCGCTCACCTCGGCGCTGGCAGGAGATCTCCGGGTCGAGGAGCGATCTCGCCTCACGATGACGCTACAGCTCCAGCGCGGCGGTGCGCCGATCACGCGGACCGCGCTCAACGACGCCGTGCTGCACCAGGGCGCGATGGCGCGCATCGTCGACTGCGACGCCTGGATCGACGACGCCTTCGTCGCCAGCTACCGCGCCGACGGGCTGATCGTGTCGACCCCGACCGGATCGACCGCCTACAACATGGCGGCGGGCGGACCGATCCTGATCCCGGGCGCGCCCGGCATGACCCTCACGCCGATCTGCGCCCACTCGCTCACCAACCGGCCGCTGGTGGTGCCCGCGCGCTCGCTGATCCGCCTGGCGCTGCGCCCCGAGGCCAAGGACGTCGTCCTCACCGTCGACGGCCAGTGGGCCCACGCGCTGGTCCCCGGCGATCGCGTCGAGATCACCGCGGCGACGCGACCGCTGCGGCTGTTCGCCGGCAACCAGAGCTACTTCGACGTCATGCGCGACAAGCTCCACTGGGGCCTGCGCGGCGCCCGCTGAATTTCCGAGAACCCGGTGCGTCGCGCGCGCGATCGCGCCGCGATCGGACGGGGGCCGTGGGGCGAGTGCCGACGACGCCGAGCGCAGCGAGAACCGAAGCTGGGCTTCTCCAATCTGAACACTTGCGCAGTGTCAGGGGTTCGCGGCAGAGTGGTCGCGTGCTGCGCCACCTGCGGGTCACCAACTTCGCGATCCTGTCCGACGTCACGCTCGAGCTGGGCGCAGGCCTCGCGATCCTCACCGGCGAGACCGGCGCGGGCAAGTCGCTCATCGTCGAGGCGGTGAACCTCCTGCGCGGTGGCCGCGCCAGCGCCGACATCCCGCGCGCGGGGGCGAGCGAGGCGACGGTCGAGGCGATCGTCGAGATCCCGATCGATCTGCGAGCCCGGGTCCGCGGGGTGCTGGTCGAGGCCGGGCTGCCCCGCGAGCTCGACGGCGCGGTCGGCGACGCCGACGAGGGCGACGCCGCCGAGGTGGTGATCCGCCGCGTGATCCTGCGCGGCGGCCGCAGCCGCACGTACGTCAACGGTGCGCTCACCACCGCGGGCCGCCTCGCCGAGCTGGGCGCGCTGCTGATCGATCTGTCGGGTCAGCACCAGCACCAGGGCCTGGTCGATCCGCGGCGCCACCGCGAGATCCTCGACGCGTTCGCCGGCGACGCGGCGGTGCCCGCGGAGATGCGCGCTGCGTGGACCGACCTCGGCGCGGTCGACGCCCAGATCGCCGAGCTGGGCGGCGACGATCGCCAGCGCGCCGAGCGCGCCGAGTTCGTGCGGTTCCAGCTCGACGAGCTGGTCGCGGCGCGGCTCGAGGACGGCGAGGACGAGCGCCTCGCCCTCGAGCGGGTGAAGCTGGTCGCAACCGAGGATCTGCGGGCGGGATCGCGAGCGGCGGTCGTGGCGCTCGACGGTGGCGACGGCGAGGCCGGGGCGACCGACGGCCTGGCGCGCGCGACCCGCGAGCTCGATCGGCTGGTGAAGCTCGACGGCGCCCTCGATCCGCTGGCGCGCCAGCTGACCGAGGCGCGGGTCCTGGCCGACGACGCCGCGGGCGCGCTGCGGCGCTACGCCGATCGGGTCGACGGCGATCCCGAGCGGCTGGCGTGGATCGACGATCGCCTCGAACTGGTGCGTCGCCTCGCCCGCAAGCACGGCGGCCGCCTCGCCGCGCTGATCGCGCGCACCGCCGAGCTGCAGGCCGAGCTCGACGGGCTCACCCACCGCGACGCGCGGCTCGAGGAGCTGACCGCCTTGCGCGGCAAGGCGCGGGCCCGGGCCGAGCGCGCCGCAGCGGCGCTCACCGCCAGCCGCACGCACGCAGGTACCCGCCTCGCGCGCGAGGTCGGCAAGTCCCTCGCCGAGCTCGGCATGGGCGCGGCGCGGCTCGAGGTCCGGGTCGCGCCCGCCACCCTCGGCGCGTCGGGCGCCGACGAGGTCGAGGTGCTGCTCGCCGCCAACAAGGGCGAGGAGCTGAAGCCGCTGGCGAAGGTCG
>JAYTAJ010001106.1:0-6146 GCA_043737575.1 Myxococcales bacterium
GCCGATGTAGATCGCCTCGCCCGAGCGGGCGTGGCGATGCACGGTGGCGGTGACGTTGCCCCACAGCAGCGTGCCGTCGCGGCGGCGGAAGCGGGTCTCGATCTGGTACTGGGTGCGGGCGCCGCCGAGCAGCTCGGCGAACAGCACGTCGTCGCGCGCGGCGTCGTCGGGGTGGATCAGCTGCGCCAACCGCATCGCCGCCAGCTCGGCCTCGTCGTAGCCGAGCATCCGCTGCAGCGCCGGGTTGCTCAGCCGGGTGTGGCCGTCGGCGCTGACCAGCGCGATGGCGAGGCCGGACGACGCGAACATCGCGCGCAACAGGCCGTCACCGATCAGCAAGTCCTCACCGTCGTCCACCGACGTATCGTAGCCGCGATCCGGAGGCGCCGCTCACAGCGAGCGGAGGAAGCCGATCAGCGCCTCGCGGTCGGCGGCGACCGCGGTCGCGAAGGCGTCGCGGGCGCGCTGGGCCTCGCCGCCGTGCCACAGGATCGCCTCCTCGAGGGTCCGGGCTCGGCCGTCGTGCAGGTAGCGCGCGCCCGGCAGCACGGTCGGGACCAGGCCGAGGCCCCACAGCGGCGGGGTGCGCCACTCGTTGCCGTCGGCGAGGAAGTCGGGGCGGTGATCGGCGAGGCCGTCGCCGAGGTCGTGCAGCAGCAGATCGGTGTAGGGCTGGAACAGCTGATCGCGCAGCGCCGCGATCGCGTGATCGCCGGTCGCCTGGATCGGCGTGTGGCACCCGGCGCAGCCGAGGGTATCGAACAGCCGCTCGCCGCGGGTGAACGTGCCGGGGCCGCGCGCGGGCACGCCGAGCGTCGCGGTGTAGAAGTCGGTGTCGTCGACGATCGCGTCATCGACCTCGGGCTCGCCGCCGAGCTTGGCGCTGGTGACGCCCATGTCGTTGGCGTAGGCGGCGGCGGCCTGCTGGCCGAGCGTCGGGTTCGACGCCTTGTGGCCGAAGCGGCCGAGGCGTTCCGCGCGGGTCGCGACGTCCCACACCAGGTTGGCGCGGCCGGAGATGCCATCGCCGTCGAGGTCGGCGGGATCGGCGGCGGCGAGGATGTCGTCGGCGGGGATCGCCTCGAGCAAGCCGAGGCCGAACACCGCGGGCGGTTGGCGGAACGAGCGCAGCACCTCGTCGCCGATCACGGTGCCGTCGGGGCGGCGCAGCACGATCGTCGGCGCGCGCAGCGAGTACGGCGTGCCGTCGGGGTACGCGGCCGGCGCCTCGGTCCAGGTCAGCTCGACCCGGGCTTCGGGCGGCACGCCGAACACGCCGTGATCCTGCAGCTGACCGCCGAGACCGGGCGCCGGGATCGGGCCGCCCGGATGATCGGGCGTGCCGACGAGGACGCTGACCCGCACCAGCGCGATCGACGCGCTGCCACCGAACTGCGGCAGGCCGCGGCCATCGCGGGGATGACACGCGGCGCAGGCGTTGTGGTTGTACAGCGGGCCGAGGCCGGGGTTGATGATCGCGGGCGCGGTGACGAACGTCGCCTCGAAGGCGGCGTCGCCCTCGAAGTGGCGATCGAGGTCGGCGCCCTCGAGGTTGGCGGCCGGGGTCGAGAAGCCATTCGACGATCGATCGGCGATCGTGGTGTCGCCGCCGGGCGACGGCACGCGCTCCTCCACGCCGCAGGCCGCGACGAGCGCGATCATTCCCCAGCCAGCGGCGCGCCTCATCGGCCGTTCAACACCTTGTCGGTGAGATCGCCCTCGACCGTCGCCTTGACCTGCAGCACCGCGGCCTGGGCCGCCTCGATCGCCGGGTACGACGACGGCGTCGTGATCGCGGTGCGGAACGGTGGCGGGATGTCGTTGATCTTGGTGATCGCGTCGTTGATCTCGTTGTGGATGCGCTGATCGAGGCCGGGCGCGATCGCCTTCACGACCTCGTCGAGGCCGCGACCGGTGGAGCCGGCGTCCTGGACGTCGCCGGTGTACGCGTTCAGGACGCTGCGCATGTTGTTCGCGAAGTCGTCCTGCGACAGGAAGCTGTACTGGCTCTCGACCAGGTTGGGATCGTGGGCGTCGTAGGGGCCGGCGATCTTGCCGTTGGCGACCTCGTCGCAGATGCCGGCCATGCCGCCGAGGATCTCCTGCGCCGCCGACTCGAGCGACGGGTACGCGGTGTTGCCGGCCTGGCCCGCGGTGGCGAACACGTCGCGGTACGACTGCATGCCGACCGGCGCGGTGGTCCAGCTGTTCTCGAGCAGCGTGGTGACGTCGACCAGCTCCTGGGTGAGGCCGGTCAGGTACTCGAGCTCGCGGGGGCTGAGGTCGGTGACGACCCGATCGCGCAGCTCGCCGAACAGCAGGTACTCGACGGTGTGGAAGCCCTTCTGGGTCTCGGGCAGGTTGTGGATGAACTCCGGCGTCAGCGGATCGCTCGACGCGATCACCGCCTCGAGATCGGTGCGATCGACCGGCCACGAGTCCATCGCCGGATCGTAGCCTGCGGCCGACACCGGTCCGAACAGGAAGCCCTCGCTCTGCTCCCAGGGCGACCGCATGTCGATCCAGGCGGTCTGCGCCGCGCTGAGGTTGGGCTCGGTCGAGAACGATCGCAGCGACACCGCCGCGTTGTGCAGCGCGGTCGCGCGATCCTGCAGCAGCATGTAGGTCGGGACGACGACCTTGTCGGCGAAGTCGGCGATCACGACCGCGTCGGTGAAGCCGGTGGGCGTGGAGCCGCCGTCGTCGCCGCAGGCAGCGGCGGTGGTGAGGACGGCGAGGACGGCGAGCAGACGAGGTAGCGATCGCATGACTGACTCCTGTTAGTACACGAAGCCCGCGACCGCGTGGACGACGGTCTCGGGGCGCAGCGCGGTGGTGCCGAAGCGCCGGTGGGCGACATCGAGCTTGAAGGTGAGGTAGTTCTCGATCGTGAACGCGGTGCCGACGGTGGCGACGGTGCGGCGGAAGCGCGGGTTGTCGAACACGCCCGGCGCGGTCCGGAACATCGTGTCGTAGCGCTCGACCCGCGCGAACGGCTCGAGGGCGTACTCGCCGCAGAGGCCGACCCACGGCGCGATGTCGACGCCGGCCTCGAGCGACAGGCCGTAGGCTTGATCGGCGACCGGGGTGCGCGCGACGCCCGCGTCGTTCGACAGGCGGCGGTTGCGCTCGGTGACCTCGTCGGCGTTGCCGAGGCGACCCCACAGCGCGAGGGCGGCGGCGCGGACCGGGCCGTGCTCGAGGTGGCCGTGGCCCTCGACGATCGTGACCGGGGCCGAGACGTAGCCGCACGGCGCGACCTCGTCGGGATCGCCGCCCGGGCAGTCCTTGGCGAGATCGGGCTTGGCGCGGTTGCGGCTGGTGCCGCCCGCGTAGCCGGCGGCGCCGACCACGAGGCCGGAGCCGACGTCGACGTCGACTCGCGCGATCGCGGCGAGGTTGGTGGCGCGGATGGTCTCGAACACGCCCTGGTGGCCGGTCGACACCCAGCCCGCCGACGAGAAGCCGCTCGAGTCGAGGCCGTTCACGACCTGGGCGGTGACGCGGAGGCGGCCGAGGAACGCGGTGAACGACGCGCCCATCTCGTCCCACTGCCCGGGGACGACGACGGTCTCGACCTCGGACCGCGTCGCCGCCAGGTACTCGGTCGGGCGAAAGCGCGTCGACAGGTGGCCGATGCCGACGTAGAAGCGGCCGAGCTTCAGCTGGTAGCGGCCGGCGAAGGTCTTCTCCAGGTACAGCTCCTCGAGCTGGACCTCGCCGCCCTTCTCGAGCTCGGTCTCGAACTCGCCGAACTCGTCGTAGTCGATCTCGAGCGTCGAGCCGGTGCCGCCGTGCTCGATCTCGAGCTCGGCCTCGAGCTCCCAGCCCGACTTGGTCGAGGCCTGGACGGTGGCGACGAAGCGCGTGGCGTCGAGCTCGAGGCGCAGATCGCGCTGCGAGCCACCCTCGGCGTTGGGGTTGGCGCCGTGGAAGTACAGCGCGGCGCCGAGCTCGCCGTAGCCGCCGAAGCGGAGGGTGAACGGCGTCTTCGGCATCGGGTCGGCGAGCGCGGGCCGCGCGGCGACGACGCCGACGAGTGTGAGGACCGACACGGACCAGAGGCGAGGCACGGCGCCGACCCTCGCTTGATTGAAAACGATTGTCAATTACGCAGATTTTGAATGTCGAGTTCACCACCGTTCGCGTGGGGCCGAGCCGGGTTGCGCCGCGAGCCTGTGATCACCGCGCGTTGGTGTCCTTCAGGCCGCAGTACCCGCCCGCGAGCGCTCCCGACACCGCGACCTCCTTGCCCGCGAAGCTGCCGACCGACGGCGTGAACCTCGATCCAGCCGGCACGCAGATCGTCGTCGGGTCGCCGACCTTCGCCGCCTTGGCGACCAGCTTGATCCCCGCGACCGCCATCGCGGTGTAGGCCTCACCTTGTCGGTGTCGTAGAGCTCGACCTCACCGCGACGCCGTCGACGGTGATCGTCAGCGGGCCGCAGCCTGCGGGCGCCTTGGCGGTGGCGGGGCCGGGGGCGGGGTCTGCTCAGTCGCCGCGGGTTCCGCTAGACTCGGCGCGCGTGCACGACGATCGCGAGGCCGAGGGGCTCATGACCATGACGCTCGTGACCGGCGAGACCGGGTCGGGCAAGGAGAGCGCCGCGCGCGCGGTGCATCACTTCTCGCCGCGCCGGGCCGGGCCGATGGTGTCGCTCAACTGCGCCGCGATCCCCGAGGGCCTGGTCGAGAGCGAGCTGTTCGGCCACGAGAAGGGCGCGTTCTCCGGCGCCGCCGCGACCAAGGTCGGGCTGTTCGAGGCCGCGACCGGCGGCACCCTCTTCCTCGACGAGATCGGCGAGCTGCCGCTCGGCACCCAGGCGAAGCTGTTGCGCGCCCTCGACGGCGCCAAGATCACCCGGGTCGGCGCCGTCGTCGAGCGCGCGATCGACGTGCGCATCGTCGCCGCGACCAACCGCGATCTGCTCGCCGAGGTGAAGGCCGGCCGGTTCCGCGAGGACCTGTACTTCCGGCTCGGCGGCGCCACCGTCGCCGTGCCGCCGCTGCGCGACCGCCCCCGCGATCTGCCGCTGCTCGCGCGCGAGCTCTTGGTCGCCGCCCGCACCCGCATGGGCCGCGACGCCGTTGGCATCGGCGGCAGCGCGATGCACGTGCTCGCGCAGCACCGCTGGCCCGGCAACGTCCGCGAGCTGAAGCACGCGATGGAGTACGCCGCGGCGATCGTCGACGGCGACGAGGTCGACGTCTGGCACCTGCCGCCCGCGATCGCCGGCGACGCCGACGACGTCGACGTCGACGACGGTGACGCCGCCACGTCGCCGCGCTCCGTCGCCAGCTTCCGCCCCATCGCCGAGGAGCTGCGCGCCCTCGAGCGCAAGCGCATGGTCCAGGCCCTCGAGGCCGCCCGCGGGGTCCAGACCCGCGCCGCCGAGCTCCTCCGCATGCCCCGCCGCACCTTCGTCGCCAAGGTCAAGGAGTACGAGCTGGCCGAGGTCGCGCGCCGCCGTGACTGACCCGCTGCCGTTTCCCGACAGCCTGTGTCACCGCTGCGGCCATCTGCGCCTCAACGGCAACAAGCGCGGCTCGATCTTCCTGTCGTGCACCGCGCCCACCATGCCGCGTTACCTGCCGCAGCCCGTCCGCGCCTGCGCCGCCTTCGAGCCGCGGTCCTGACCGGGTCGCGCGCGGGTTGTTGCTGGATTGTGGATGGCGGAGGGAGGCGGGGGCCTGTGGGTTGTGCCGCGGGTGTGGAGTGCCGCGCTTCCCGCCTCGGCACGCGCGACGAGTCGGGCCACACCAAACCAGAACCCGGAGGTGGCGGAGCTAGCTCGCGGGTTTGCGGCAGGCGCGCAGAGCCGCGCGGATCAGATCGTCGAGCGGTAGGACGGTGCTCACGTGGGTCATGGCGTGGGCCACGGCGGTGGCGGCCTCGGTCGGCTTGAAGCCGAGGGAGCAGAGGGCGGCGCGAGCGGTGGCAGCGATGGGCGACGCGGGCGTTGCTGGCGCGGGCGCGACCCCCGTGGGTCTCGCGTTCAGGTCGAGCTTGCCCGCGTGGAGCTGCCGATGGTGCTCGGAACATACCGACGCGAGGTTCATCGCTTCGTTCGCGCCGCCCTTGGCGCGCTCGTGGAGATGGTGGACCTCGATCCAGCGCGTCGCGCGGCAGCCGGGCACGACGCAGC
>JAYTAJ010001107.1:0-2681 GCA_043737575.1 Myxococcales bacterium
TCGCGGGCGGCGACGACGTCGACGACAGCTTCGACGCGATCGCCTACGAGAAGGGCGCGGCGCTGCTCGCGATGTTCGAGCGTCGCCTCGGCGCCGACGGGTTTCGCGCCGGCGTGCGCGCGTACATCACGGCGCATGCCGATGGCACCGCGTCGGCCGCCGACTTCGTCGCCGCGCTGGCCGCCGCGTCGGAGGCCGACACCGCGGCGGCGTTCGCCAGCTTCCTCGATCATCCCGGCACGCCCGAGGTCGGCCTCGCCCTCGACTGCGGCGGCGCCACGCCCGCGGTGGTCGCCGAGCTGCGCAGCGCCCGCGGGCCGGCGCCGTGGACCCTGCCGCTGTGTGTCCGGTTTCCGGACGTCGGCGGCCGCTGGGGCGAGCGGTGCGGCTGGATCCCGCCGGCCGGTGGCCGCCTCGAGCTGCCGCGCTGTCCGCGCTGGGTGGTCGGCAACGCCGACGGCGCCGGCTACTACCGCGTCGCCTACGCGCCCGCGCTGGCCGACGCGCTGCGCGGCCACCTGCGTCAGGTCGCGGTCGCCGAGCGGGTCGCGATCGCCGCCGATCTCGGCGCGCTGGCGCGCCGCGGCGCGATCGATCTGGTCGCGCTGCCGCCGTGGATCGACGCGCTGCTCGCCGCCGGCGATCGCCACGACGTCGTCGCCGCGGTCGAGCTCGCGAGCTTCCTCGGCCGCTTCGCCGACGGCGATCTCGCGGCGCCGTGGCGGCGCTGGATCCACCAGCGCTTCGCCAAGGCGGCCCACCGCGCCGGGCTGGTGGCCAAGCGCAACGAGACCGTGGCCGCGGTCAGCGTGCGGCGGGCGCTCGCGATCCTGGTCGGCATCGACGGCCGCGATCCGACCTTGGCGCGCGATGCCCGCAAGCGCGTCGAGGCCTGGCTCGGCGGCGGCGCCGATCCCGGCGACGATCGCGGGCTCCTGCTCAGCGTCGCGGTCGCGACCGGCGATCGCGCGCTCTACGATCGGATCTTCGCCGCCGCCACCGCCACCGACGATCGCGAGAGCCGCGGCGCGCTGATCGGCGCGCTCGCGGCGTTCACCGATCCGGCGACGATCGCGCGCAACCGCGCGCTGTTCCTGCAGCGCACCTTCGATCCGCGCGAGGCGATCGGGCTGGTGACCGCGGGGCTCGGCACCGAGCGCGGCGACGCCGCGGCGTGGGCCGAGCTGACCACCCATCACGACGCGATCGCCGCGCTGCTCACGCCGCTCGAGCGACCGAGCCTGGTCGACGCCGCGAGCGCGCGCTGCTCGGCGGCGGCGCGGACCGAGGTCGCCGACTTCTTCGCCGCGCCCGCCGAGGCCGATCCGCGGATCGCCCGCAGCCTGACGCTCGCGCTCGAGGCGATCGACCTGTGCGTCGCCGAGCGCGGGCGTCAGCGCGATCGGGTCCGCGCCGCGATCACGCCGTAGCGATCAGCGTCACAGCGCGTCGGGGCCGGCGTCGGCGCCGAGGGTCGGACACTCGGCCAGCGGCGCGGGCAGCGGCGTCCCGCTCGGGATGGCGACGAACGTCGAGCCCGCGATGTTGGGGATCGGACCGACCGAGCCGCTGACCGTGCCGCACACCAGCGTCGTCGAGCGGATGGTGCCGGCGAGGACGATGTTGACCGAGTACTCGGTGCCCGACAGCGTGTTGGCCGGGCCCGGCAGCGTGCCGATCAGGTTGGCCGAGAACGACGCGGTGTTGTCGACCGCGACGTCGTTGGCGACCAGCGGCATCAGCACGAAGGGCGGCGGCATCGGGCCGACCGGCACGCGACCCGCCGAGTCCTCGGGGATCCCGAACGTCACCAGTGGCTGATAGCTACCGTCGAGCGTGCCGGCGGCGCCGGTCGACGTGATGTCCCAGATCACGGTCTGCTGGATCAACAGGCCACGACCGATCGAGCTCGACGGGTTGATCGCGAGCAGCCAGGTGCCGTCGATGTTCGGGATCATGTCGATCACCGGCGCGTCGACCGAGTCGATCGGCGTCGCGTCGGTCGGGATGCGCTGGTCGTACTCGTCGAAGCGCGCCTTCGCATCGACGCACGCGGCGGCGGGAACGAGTGACGCGATCAACACGACGGCTCGTGCACCTCGGGTTGACGGGAGTTTCAGCATCGCTGCAAACTTTCATGCCGATCGATGCCCGGCGTCAAGGGCGGATCCTCTACACTGCGGCCCATCATGCGATCTGTCACTGGCGTGTCGACGACCCTCGGTGCACTTGGACTCGCGCTCGCGATCGCAGCACCGTCGGCTCACGCAGGCGGCTTCACGACGACGCGGTTCGGCGGCGAGCACGGACACGCCGCCACCAGCGACGTCACCGCGACGTTCTACAACCCGGCCGGCCTCGCCTACGGCCACGGCACCCGCGGCTACGCCGAGGGGCTGTTCGCGTACCGCACCGTCGACTACAACCGCAACGCCGCGGCGATCGACGACGTGGGCGGCCGCACGCCGACCGGCTCGGGCGTCCTCGCGAACTCCGGCAAGGCGACGCTCGCGAACGCGGTGGTGAGCCCGTTCCTCGGCATCGCGACCGACCTGGGCATCCGCGGCTTCGGCATCGGCTTCGCGCTGTCGGTGCCGTTCGGTGGTCAGGCGAGCTGGGACAAGGTCTCGCAGTTCGAGGGCAACACCGACTTCCCGGGCGCGGTCGACTCGTCGGCGCGG
>JAYTAJ010001108.1:0-2679 GCA_043737575.1 Myxococcales bacterium
GCCACCTCGAGCCCGCAAGATCTCGGCGGCCAGACCTGGAGCGGCACCAGCATCGCCGCGGTCGACTTCAACGGCGATCGCAAGCTCGATCTGCTGGTCGGCGGTGGCGAGCTCAACGGCTCGATCCGGGTGTTCCTCAACGACTGCACTCTGCAGTCGCCGCTGACCAGCCCGCCGCCGCTGCCGGCGATGCTGCCGTGCGCCGACGCGCCGCACTTCACGTTCGCGTCGACCCTGATCTCCGAGATGGGCTTTCCCGCGGACGCCAACCTGCCGGTGTTCGCGTACGAGGACGTCGACGGCGATGGCCTCCGCGATCTGGTCGCGACCGCGCCGAGCTGCTGCGCGACCGAGGCCAACCGGCTGCGGCTGTGGATGGGGCTGTCGGGCGGCGGCCTGTCGACGACGCCGCAGTCGATCACGTTCCAGGGCGGCGGCACGGTGGTGTTCCTCGCCGACTTCTCCGGCGACGGCAAGCGCGACCTGATCGTCGGCACCGACAACTGGAACTACTACCCCGGTCACGGCGCCGACTCTTACTACTGGGTCAACGACGGCAGCGCGACGCCGTTCGCCGCGGCGCCGAGCCAGCTCACCGCCCACAACCCGGCGTCGCTCTACGACTACGACGTCGGGTTCGTCTTCAACTACGATCACGATCCCCAGAACACCAACGACCTGATGATCGCCGACGGCAACCACACGGCGAGCTTCTACGTGCAGGCCAACCGCATCGTCGAGCAGTTCGTCGAGTGCGGCGATGTCGCCTCGGGCATCATCGACATCGGCAGCCTGGCGAGCACCGAGATGGTGGTCACCGCGGCGCGGCTGACGCCGACGGTGCAACTCAACGGCGGCACGATCCAGTTCTTCCTGTCGAACGAGGAGCCGCCCAACTGGGTGCTGGCGTCGCCGTGCAGCGACGATCCCAACGACGTGTGCGCGAGCTTCCCGCGGCCGGTCGGCCGCAAGGTCCGGTGGAAGGCGACGATGTGCTCGAACTCCGCCCACACCAAGACGCCGATGCTGACCGGCATGAGCGCGACCTTCGACTACACCCAGGCCAGCGAGCACTTCCGCGCCGGCGCGGTGGTGTCCGACGGCGTCGCCTACCTCGGCGGCTTCCGCCAGCCCGGTGATCGCGGCCGGTTGTTCGCGATCGACGCCGGCCTGACCCAGACCTACTGGGACGCCGCGACGTCGATCGACGCGGTGGCCGACAGCGCGCGCAAGATCTTCACGAGCGATCGCGACTCGACGACGCAGCTCGAGTTCACCGCCGCCAACGCGAACAACCTCGCGCTGCAGGCGACGCTCGAGGTCAGCGACGCGACCCAGGCCGAGACCGTGATCGACTGGGTCCGCAGCAAGCGGTTCGGCGTCGGCAACGACGGCATCGAGCGCAGCCGGCTCGGCGCGATCGAGACCTCGACGCCCGCGATGCTGACCCGGCCCGGCATCCCGCTCTGGTACGTGTTCGCGACCGGCCTCGACAAGGAGCGCCACGTCCAGTTCCAGACCGCGCAGTCGGCCCGTCCGAACCTGCTGATGTTCGGCTCGAAGGACGGCATGGTCCACGCGATCCGGACCATCCCGACCGCGATGACCACCGCGCCGAGCGGCACCGAGGTCTGGGCCTACGTCCCGGCCAAGGTCGCGTCGGGCATGCTCGCCGACTACACCAACAGCATCGCTGCGGGCTCGACCCAGATCGCGTCGTACCCCGATGGCTCGCCGACCCTCGCCGACTTCCGCAAGGCCGACGGCACCTGGGCGACCGCCGCGCTCGTCGGCGGTGGCAACGGCGGCCGCAGCATCAGCGCGCTCGACGTCACCAGCACGATCACCAGCACCGGCACCGTCGTCGGCCCCAGCCCGCTGTGGAGCGCGGTGCCCGGGCTCGGCCTGGCCGGCCAGGCGTTCAGCAAGCCGGCGATCGCGCGGGTGCTGATCAACGGCAGCGAGCGGTTCATCGCGGTCGCCGCCACCGGCATCGCTTACGACAACCCGTCGGCGCCGTTCACCAAGGGCCGCATCGTCGAGGCCTACGACGTCGCGACCGGCGCGGTGTTGTGGAAGTTCCAGGCCCAGTGCGCGATCACCAGCGACGTGGCGACGTTCGAGACCGACGACGATCTCGAGCCCAACGCGCCGAGCCTGAACGGCTTCACCGATCGCGCGGTGTTCGCCGACGCCTGCGGCTACCTCTACAAGGTCGATCCGGCGCGCGACCTCGCGGGCGGCTGGAACGTCAACACCGACTTCGGCGCGATCGAGATCGATCCGGCCGGCGAGGTCGCGGCGCCGGCGCGGCAGTTCGCGCTGTTCTCGTCGCGGCGCAGCAGCGGCGCGCTCGGCAGCGACAGCCCGATCGCCGGCACACTCGCGGTCCGGTCCGACACGTCGTCGCGGGTCGCGGTGTTCTTCGGCACCGGCGGCCTCGAGAGCCACGCCATCACCTCGCCCAACGAGTTCTACGCGGTCTACGCCGACAACGGCGAGATCCGCTCGAAGATGGCCGGCACCTGCGCGTCGAACAAGTGCGAGAAGTTCTACGGCGGCGCGGTGGTGACGCCCGAGCAGGTCATCTTCACGCGCACGCTCGATCCCGAGGTCGGCACCGCGAGCTGTGACACCGGCTCGACCAAGGTGACGGCGGTCGATCTCAACGCCGACGGC
>JAYTAJ010001109.1:0-2679 GCA_043737575.1 Myxococcales bacterium
GTTCGCGGTCTATCACCACGCGTCCGACGACGATCGGCTCGCGACCGTGCTCGCGGTGTGCGACGCCGCGGGTCTCCGCGCGGGTCACGGCGCCGGCCGTGCGATCGTCTACTGCAGCACGCGCAAGAACACCGAGCGGGTGTCCGACGCGCTGCGCTCGGCCGGCTTCCCCGCCGCCCACTACCACGCCGGCCGCACCGCCCTCGCGCGCGATCGGGCCCAGACCTCCTTCGCGCGCGGCCGCACCCGCATCCTGGTCGCGACCAGCGCGTTCGGGATGGGCGTCGACTACAGCGACGTCCGCCTGCTCATCCACTACCAGAGCCCCGGCAGCCTCGAGGCGTACTACCAGGAGGCCGGGCGCGCCGGCCGCGACGGCGATCCCGCGAGCTGCCTCCTCTTGTTCCGGCCCGGCGATCTCGTCACCCAGCGCAAGCTCCAGCTCGGCGGCCGCACCAGCGGCGCGATGGCCGCGCGGGTCGAGACCTCGCTCGCCGCGATCGAGCGCTACGCCCGCGCCGCGCAGTGCCGCCAGGCGATGCTGTGCGCGCACTTCACCGGCACCGACTTCCACGCCGCGTGCGGCTCGTGCGACGCGTGCAGCGATCCCGGGCTCGCCGCCGTCGAGGTGTCGCCCGAGGCGCCGCGCGCCCCGCGGACTGATCGGTTCACCCGCGCGCCGCGTCCGCGCACCTCGCTGCCGCGGACGTCGCCGTCGGCTCCCGAGCGCGCCCGGGTCGCGTCGCCGCGCCAGGCCACGCCGCGCTTCGCGCCCCGCACCACCAGCGACATCGCCCGCGAGCTCGAGCGCTACCGCTCGAAGATGGCGCGCGAGCTCAAATGGAAGGCGTACATGGTCTTCCAGCAGCGCGTCATCACCGCCATCGACAAGCACCGCCCCGACTCCCACGCCGCGCTCGCCCGCATCCCCGGCCTCGGCCCCGCCAAGATCGAGCGCTTCGGCGACGACATCCTCGCCCTCCTCCGCCGCCACGCCGCGAGCTGACCCGGACTAAAATCAAACTGAACCTTGCTGGTGATTTTATGTTCGGTATCATGCGGTCATGGCTCCGAATAATCGCCTGATGCTCGTCGAGGATCCGCGAGAGATCGCGTCCTCGCATCGCGCCTTCATCCGCGATCTTTCGGGCGCAAAGAACCTGGCAGTCGACCTGGTGCGCCGTTCACGCTACTGGATCTACGACCTTGCGACGCGGACGCTGTCGCCATGCAAGTTCAGCGGCTACGCGGGCATGGACTTCACCCGCTACGACGCCGCGCGCAAGGGCGACTCGAGCGGGGACAAGTTCGACGGTGGCGTCACCCAGCGCGCCATCGCGCAGATCCTCGGTGACTACCAGGCCGATCGCGATCTCGCGCACGAGCTCGAGCACTGGGCGCAGGCCACCTTCGGCGAGGACGTGCTGGAAGGGATCGACACCAGCAAGTGGCGCTTCGTGCGGCTACCGACCGCCGGCACCGGAGGCCTCGCCGCCTTGGCAGGTGGCTGGGAAGGATCGGACGAGCTCGCCGACACGATGCTGACCCTGCGCCGCGGCCCCGGCCGCGACGTTCCCGATCTGGGATGAGCCACCATGGGCTGGATCTTCGACACCGATGCGATCTCCGAGGTGCTGCGGGCGCGGCCGTCGGAGCAGTACCTGACGTGGCTGCGGACGATCCCGATCGACGAGCAGCTGACCACCGCGATCACGATCGGCGAGCTGTACTGGGGCGCGCAGCGCTCGCCCGCGCGCGACCGGCACTTGCGCAAGATCGAGGAGCAGCTGCTACCGGCCCTGCAGATCGTGCCGTACGACGCGAAGGCCGCAAAGCAGTTCGGTGAGCTGAAGGCGTTGCTCGAGGCCCAGGGCACGCCGCTCGCCGACGCTGATCTCCAGATCGCCGCGATCGCGCTCGTCGAGGGTCACGAGCTGGTGACCGGCAACCTCCGGCACTTCAGCCGCGTCCCCGGCCTGCGCATCAACACTGCGCTCGCCGCCAGCCGCCCCGTTCGCTGAGTCGCCGGTCAGGTCAGCAGGCGGTCGTCGACCGGGCCGAGCGAGCGGGCGACCAGGGCGACCGCGGCGCTGGAGAGGGCGTCGGCGACCTCACAGAAGGCGTCGCGCTGGAGGTGAAGCGTGATCGCGCCGATCGTGCAGTGGACTACGCCGCAGGCGCATTGATCGACAGCGACCAGGCGGCCGTGGACGAGGGAGGTGCGGTGATCGTCGGGATGATGAGACATGGTGGCTCCTGCGGCGGTGAGGACGTGGCGCGGACCGCACCAGCGCGGCCGGACGAGATCAGCGGGACCAACAGCGCCGCGGTCGCGACCGCGATCGCGAGGCCAGCCAGGGCCGGCGATGCGGCGGCGAGGGCGAGGCCGCCGCCGAGCGCGGCCGCGGCGAGCGCGAGCGTGGCAGCGGGCGCGGCGATCATGGGCCCTCGTCGGGCTCGCCGACCAGCGCGAGCTTCGGCCGCGGGAAGACGCGCAGATCGAGCAGCGCCTGGCCGCGCAGCGATCGCGCGAGCGCGGACGTCGGCAGGCTCGGCGAGCGACCTCCACCGCGTTGTCGCGACCGGCTATCCATGACTTTGATAATCATTTTCATAAAACCCCCACCCGTGTCAAGCCCTCGCTGCGCGCCCGCCGTTCGCACCCACCGCCGCCACCGC
>JAYTAJ010001110.1:0-6132 GCA_043737575.1 Myxococcales bacterium
CGCGAACGTCGCGCGCCGCGGTTCACTTGCGCGAGCCGAAGATCGGGTCGGGCTTGCCGGTATTGCGCGGCTTGCCGCCATTGCGCGGCTTGCCGCTACCGGACTTGCCGTTGCCGTTCTTGGACGAGCCGCTGCCGCCGCCGATCACCGGCTTGCTCGACGAGCCGGAGCCGGTGCCCATTGTCGCGGAGCCGCTGCCGGATCCGGCGGCCGAGCCCGAGCCCGTACCCGTAACGGTTTCCGTACCCGTAGCCGTAGCCGTAGCCGTAGCCGTAGCCGTACCCGTACCCGTACCCGTACCCGTAACCGTTTCCGTACCCGTAACCGTTTCCGTACCCGTACCCGTTTCCGTACCCGTTTCCGTACCCGTACCCGTTTCCGTGCCCGTGCCCGTGCCCGTCTCCGGCTCGCTCGGCTTCTCCGTCCCGTCTCCGCCGATGCCCGAGATCCCCACCATCGCCGCGATCACGATCAGCACCGCCACCAGCGCGATCACGCCCACCCGCCGCGGCGTGCGGATCGATCCGGTCGTGCGCGGTCCGCGCAGCGTATCGGCGAGCGTGTCACCCGCGAGCCCGGTCCCGTGGCTCCGCAGCGCCGAGCTCGACTGGGACGCGTCGAGCGGCTGGAGCGACGGGCTCGACGGCGGCGTCATCCACACCTGCGGCGGCATCGCGACCACGACGGTCGGTGTCATCGACGGCGGAGGGATCGGCGCGGGTGGCGGCGGATGCGGTGTCGACAGCGCGGGGAACGCGCCGCCCGAGGCCCACGGCGTCGTCTTCTTCGGCGCGTACGGGTTGTAATCACCGCTCGACGACATCGCCGGCTGCACTGGCACCGGCATCGGCGCGATCGACGTCGCGAGCGTCTTCACCGGCGCGCTCTTGAAGTCGCGGATGGCGACCGGCGTCGCGCCGCGGCCCACCATCCGCTCGATGCGCGCGACCGCAGCGGCGGCGTGGCGCGGATCGCGCGCGAACGGCGCCAGCGCCTCGGCGACCTCGGTCGTGGTCTGGTAGCGCGCCTCCGGCTTCTTCTCGAGGCAGCGCCCGATCACCGCCTCGAGCCCGGGCGGCATCGGCACCGTCATCGTCGCCGGCGGATCGATCGCGACCTTCACGCACATCTCGGAGAAGCTCTCGGCCTCGAACGGCCGCGTGCCCTCGCACAGCTCGTACAGCACCGCGCCGAGCGACCAGATGTCGCTGCGCGGATCGACGGTTCGCGCCGAGCGCATCTGCTCGGGTGACATGTACGCGGGCGTGCCGAGCATCGACTGGGTCTGGGTCAGCGACACGTCCGTGTTGTTCGCGGTCTTCGAGATGCCGAAGTCGAGCAGCTTCACCAGCGGCGTGCCGTCGCTGCGCCAGGTCACGAAGAAGTTCGACGGCTTGACGTCGCGGTGGACGATGCCGAACGAGTGGGCCTCGGCGAGGCCCTCGCAGGCCTGGATGATGAAGTCGACCGCGAGCGGTGGCGCGACCCGCGAGCTCTGCTCGAGCATGCCGTCGAGATCGACGCCGTCGAGGAACTCCATCACCAGGTACGGGATGTCGTCCTCGGTGGTGCCGACGTCGAGCACGCGCGCGACGTGCTCGCCCTTGAGCTTGAACGCCGACTGCGCCTCGCGCATGAAGCGCTGCGTCGCCTCGTCGTCGCCCGCGACGTCGGCGCGCAGGAACTTGATCGCGACGGTCTCGTTGAGCTGGAGCTGCGTCGCGCGCGCGACCACGCCCATGCCGCCCTGGCCCACGATCGCGTCGACTCGGTACTTGCCCCGCAGTACCGACCCGATCTCGACGCCGAGGTTCTCCTCGGCGGTCGCGGCAGTGGCCCTCACTGCTCGAGCCTAGCGCGGCGGCACCAGCGCTTCAAGCACGCAGGTCTGAATGGTTGGGCCAATGAGCCTGAGTTACGACTCAAGGCATCTGGTGGATCTTCAGCAAGTTGGTCGACAGCCCGGCGCCGACCGGCACGCCCATCGTGATCGCCACGTTGTCGCCCGACCGCGCCAGGCCGCGCGACGACAAGGTCGCCTCGACCCGCTCGATCAGCTCGTCGGTGGTGACGCACGCCGGGGTCAGCACCGGGGTCACGCCCCAGATCATCGCGAGCCGTCGGTACGTGACCTCGCTGGTGGTGAGCGCGACGATGTTGGCCTCGGGGCGATACTCGCTCATGAGCCGCGCCGCGCCGCCCGAGTCGCTCACCACCGCGATGGTCTTGATGTGCATCTCCTGGCTGGCGATCACCGCGGCGTGGGCGATCGCGTTGGCGCTGCTCGCCATGTCGAGCTTCGGCGGCTCGAGGTTCTGGCGGTAGTACGCGCTGTTCTCGATCTCGCCGATGATGCGCGCCATCGTCCGCACCGCCTCGACCGGGTACTTGCCCGACGCGGTCTCGCCCGACAGCATCAGCGCGTCGGTGCCGTCGAGCACGGCGTTGGCGACGTCGGACGCCTCGGCGCGGGTCGGCCGCGGCTGCTGGATCATCGACTCCAGCATCTGGGTCGCGGTGATGACGATCTTTCCGCGCGCGTTGGTCTCGTCGATGATGCGCTTCTGGATCAGCGGCACCTTCTCGGGGCCCATCTCGACGCCGAGATCGCCGCGCGCGACCATGATGCCGTCGGCGGCCTCGATGATCTCGGCGAGGCGATCGACGCCCTGGGGCTTCTCGATCTTGGCGATCACCGGGATGGTCATGCCGTCGGCGGTGAGCAGGCGGCGGGCCTCGAGCACGTCCTCGGCACGGCGCACGAACGACAGCGCGACGAAGTCGACGCCCATGCGCAGGCCCCACTCGATGTCGGCGCGATCCTTGTCGGAGATCGCCGGCGCCGACACCTCGACGCCCGGCAGGTTGATGCCCTTGTTGTTCTTCAGGATGCCGCCGGCCACGACGACGGTCTTGACCTCGTGGGCGCCGACCTCGGTCACGCCGAGCGACAGGTAGCCGTCGTCGAGCAGGATGTGATCGCCGACCCGGACGTCGCGCGGCAGCATCGCGTAGGTGGTCGACACCCGATCGACGTCGCCGACGACGCTGAGGTCGGTGGTGATCGTGAACGCGGCGCCGGGCCGCAGCTCGACGCCGTTGGGATCGGCGAAGCGGCCGACGCGGATCTTGGGGCCCTGCAGATCGAGCAGGATCGCGACGGCGCGGCCGCGCTTCTCCGACTCGGCGCGGACGATCCCCATCAGCTGAGCGTGATCGGCGTGGGAGCCATGCGAGAAATTCAGGCGCACGACATCGAGGCCGGCGTCGATGAGCTCGCCGATTCGCTCAGGCGTGTTGCTCGCCGGACCCAGAGTTGCCACGATCTTCGCGCGTCGCATCGACGCGCAGTAGACCACAACGCGCTTGCGCGCGGCCATGCCGGGCAGCTATACGACCGCGCATGCGAGCTCTCTTCTGCGGCGCGCTCCTCGTCGGCTCGCTCGGCGCGGGCTGCACCGTCGACCGCGACGCACCGGATCTGGTCGGCCAGGATGTCCGCCTCACGGTCATCCACACGTCGGACATCCACTCGCGGTTGTTCCCGTACGAGTTCGTCCCCAACCGGTTCGAGCGCGACTACGGCCTGCAGCTGGCGAACAAGCCGTTCGGTGGCGTCGCCCGGATCTCGACGGTGGTGAAGGACATCCGCGCCAGCGCGAACCGGTCGCTGTGGCTCGACTCGGGTGACTGCTTCCAGGGCGCGCCGGTGTTCAACCTGTTCAAGGGCGAGGTCGAGATGCGGACCTTGTCGCGCGCCGGCATGGACGCCGCGGTGATCGGCAACCACGAGTTCGATCTCGGCGCGGTCAACCTGTTCGATCAGATCTCGTCGTGGTCGCAGTTCCCGCTCCTGGCGTCGAACTACCTGTTCGAGGATCCCGCCAACCCCGACGCGCCGAGCCTGAAGGACGTGGTCCAGCCGTTCGCGGTCTTCGATCAGGACGGCCTCAAGATCGCCGTCATCGGCATGGCGAACTGGTCGTCGATGACCGGCATCTTCGAGGGCGGCAACTCGCTGGGCATCCGCCCCATCGCCGACGCCGATGCGGTCAACAAGTACGTCAAGCTGCTGCGGCCGTCGGTCGATCTGATCGTGCTGGTCAGCCACCTCGGCCTCGACGAGGACGAGGGCCTGGGCGCGTCGGAGGTGATCGACGAGAACGAGGCGCTGCCGCTCGAGGGCGTCGATCTGATCCTCGGCGGCCACCTCCACATCGTCACCAACCCGCCCAAGATCATCCCGTCGGGCGACGGCATCCACAACACCATCCTGGTCCACTCGGGCGCGTTCGCGAAGTTCGTCGGCCGCCTCGATCTGGTGGTGCGGGTCGGCGAGGACAACGGCGATCCGATGAAGCGCAGCCGCATCGTCGGCTTCGCCTACGACAACATCCCGGTCGACAACACCGTCGCCGACGATCCCGAGATCTCCGAGATCCTGCAGCCGTACGCCCAGGCGATCGAGCGCGACATCGATCTCAAGGGCGTGTTCGCGTTCGTCAACACCGCGGGCACCGCCAAGATCACCCGCAACGATCAGTCGGGCGGCGACTCGCAGCTCGGCAACCTGGTCGCGCGCTCGATGCAGACCCGGGCCGGCGTCGAGGCCGAGTTCGCGCTCACCAACTCGCTCGGCATCCGCGCCGACTTCGAGCAGGGCCGGCTCACCACCGAGCAGATGTTCAACGTCTTCCCGTTCGAGAACTCGATCACGGTGATGTACCTGTCGGGCACCGAGATCCAGGAGACGCTCGACTTCGTCGCGCGCAAGTCGAGCGAGCGCGGCTGCCGGACCCAGTCGCAGGTCGCCGGCATCTGGTTCGACATGGTGTGCCGCAGCACGACCTGCATCGATCGCGACACCACCGACGACATCGTCCCGACCGCGTGCGCCAAGAACATCTGGCTCGGCGAGGACTGCCGCGGCGGGAACCCCGACGGGCCGATCATGCCGGCGGCGGGCTGTCGTCCGGTGGTGCCGACCGGTCTCTACCGCGTCGCGGTCAACGACTACATCGCGCGCGGCGGCTCGGGCTTCACGGTGCTCAAGCGCAACACGTCGAAGCAGGACACCGGGGTCGCGCTGCGCGACTCGCTCACGGTGTTCTTGCGCGGCCAGACCCAGTGTCCCGACGGCGCGATCGATCTCATCACCGATCCGATGAACCCGGCGCCGATCGCGGAGCGCTACGGATCGGTGCCCTGCCTCGACGCCGCGGTCGAGGCCCACGACGGTCGCATCCGGCCGGTGTTCGAGTGACCGGGAGGCTCGTCATGAAGAAGCGATCCATCGGGCTGGCGCTGGCGCTGGCGGTGCTGGCGTCGTGCGTCGAGAAGCTGCCGCCGATCGACGAGACCACGTCGCTGCGCATCGAGCTCCTGGCGCCGACCGATCCGGGCGCGCCCGATCGCCGGCTCGATCTGGCGGCGCGCACCGTCGAGATCCGGGTCACCGCGATCGACAGCTTCGGCGAGGTCGACACCGCGCTCGATCGCGACGTGAAGGTCTACGTGCAGTACCTCGGCTCGCTGACGCCCAGTCTCGGCGCGCCGCTGCCGTTCGCGACGATCCCGCTGGTGGCGGGGGTGTCGGCGCCGACGACCTTGACCTTGCCCCAGGTGTTCGGGCCGACCACCTTGTGGATCGAGGACGACACCGAGGGCGGCAGCTATCCGACCGGGACGTCGCCGACGCTCTGGTATCGCGATCCGTTCCTCAACGACATCTCGACGCCGCGCGACCTGATGGGCCTCGACGCGCTGACGTCATCGCCGCTGCAGAACAAGCAGGTCTCGGTCACCGGCTCGCGCCACGGCGCCAACGGCCGCATCGTCGTGACCGGCGTCTACGCCCAGGGCTACACGGTGTCCGACGTGCTGTGCGCCGACGCCGCGGGCACGCCGCCGTGCACGACCGGCGACTTCGACCACGTCCTGGTGTTCTCGTTCTCGCGGCCGAAGGACGAGCAGGCGCGCGACCTGCAGACCGGCCAGTTCATCGACGGCTTCGCGGGTGGCGTGGTGGAGTTCAACGGCCTCACCGAGATCGGGTTCCCGCAGAGCTTCGTCACCGACACCTCGGCGGATCTGGCGCGGGTCCCGCCGCCGGCGGTGGTGATCGGCAGCGGC
>JAYTAJ010001111.1:0-13996 GCA_043737575.1 Myxococcales bacterium
GCCACGATCGCCACCACGGGCGCCGCGTCGGCGAGCAGCACCAACACCGACGAGATCAGCGCCGCGCGCGCCGAGGCCGACGACGATCGGTCGACCAGCCCGGCGCTGCAGGAGGTCGTGGCGAGGGAGCTCGCGGGGCGGCTGGCGCAGCTGCCGCCGCTGCGGGCGATGGGGGCAGCGGCCGACCTGGCGCTGTCGCCGGAGACGCCCGAGCGGCTCGCGCTCGCGGGCGCGCTCGCGTGGGAGTTCCCGCTGGTCGGCGATGGCGCGATGATCGAGCACCTGTCGCGCGATCCGGCGGCCAACGTGCGCGCCGCCGCGGCGCGGGCAGCGTGGCTGCGCCGCACCAACCAGCTCGACACCGAGGTGCTGCGCCGCCTGCTCGGCGACGACGATCCCGACGTCCGCAACGCCGCGTGGCTCGCCGTCCGCGCTTGAGGACACGAGCGCAGCGAGGGTCCGAAGCTCGGTTGGGAGTCGCGTCCGAATCGCGGTGCTGACGATGCTCTCCGCCGCGGCGCGCTTGGCGCCGCCGCCGCCGCGATGCAGAGTGCGCGACGTGCTCATCGATCTCGATCACGCGGTGTCGCTCGCCGACGTCCGCGCGCGCCTCGACGCCCAGGGCTTCGTCACGCTCACGCCGCCTGCCGTCGCCGCGCTGTGCGGCCACGATCGCGGTGCCCTCGCGGCGCTCACGCCGTACTGGGACGAGCTCGTCCCCGATCGCTACCTGCGCGACGGCGGCCACTACCGATCGCGCCGCCACGGCTGCGCGATCCTCGACGTCGACGACGGGCGGCTCGCCGACGTGCCGCACCGCGCCCACTGGCAGTCGACCGCGTACAACGCGCTGCACGGCGGGCTCGAGCGCTGGTTCGAGCCGCTCGACGCCGGCCTCGCCGCTACCGCCGCGTGGCGCGATCTGATCGCGCGGCTCGGCCAGGTCTTCGCCCAGGTCCGGGCGCCGATCGGGGGCCGCTGGTACGTCGAGGCCCACCCGTTCCGGATCGACACCAGCGATGGCGTCGGCCGGCCCACCCCCGAGGGCGCCCACCGCGACGGCGTCGACTTCGTCGCGGTGATCCTGATCGGTCGTCACGCGATCACCGGCGGCGAGACCCGGGTCTTCGAGGCGGCGGGGCCTCGCGGCGTCCGCTTCACGCTCGACCAGCCGTGGACCGCGCTCTTGCTCGACGACACCCGCGTGATCCACGAGAGCACGCCGATCCAGCCGCTCGCCGATCATCCCGGCCACCGCGACACACTGGTGCTGACCTTCCGCGCCGACGGCTTCCAGGCGCCCTGAGAGCGCGTGAATCAATTCACCATCACGCACGATCTGGTCAGGGATGCTCGACGTGGTGGCCGGCCATGCGCACGGTCAGCACCGCGCACGTCGCCTTCTGCACCACCTTCTCGGCGACCGATCCGAGCAGCACGTGCTTGAGGCCGGTGCGGCCGTGGGTGCCCATGACGATCAGATCGAAGCCGTCGTCGCGGGCCTGCGCGACGATCGCCGCGAACGGCGAGCCCTCGGCGACCAGCTGCGCGACGCCGATCGCGCCCGCCGCGGTCGCCTGCGCCGCGACCGCGGCCAGCTGATCGCGGACGCGCTGGTAGTCGTCGGCCATCGTCTCGGGCGACGGGAACAGCGCACCTTCGGGCACCAGCGGCACGATCATCGACTGGTGCACCGTCATGACGGTGAGCGGCGCACCGCACAGCTGCGACAGTGCGGCGGCGATCGTGACCGCCTCGTCCGAGTGCGGCGAGAAGTCGGTAGGTACCAGGATCTTCTTGAAGGGCGGCATGCGATCAGAGGTAGCAAGACGCAGACCGCAGCCCCCGCGGTGCGGCATGGGCCATGCTTGATCATCGGTCATGCCAGCCATGCAGGCGCTCCGCGATCTCGTGTTGCGACGATTCCCCGGCTCGTCGATCGTCGCATGCGAACGACTCGGCGACGACGAGCGTCCGGGCGACGCCACCACCAAGGGCGGCGGCTACGGCGTGCCGATCCGCGTCGACCTCCGCGACGGTGACGGCGCCGAGCGCGCGGTGGTCTTCCACACCGCGCGGGCCGACGACTTCGGCCACGATCGCCGCGCCGATCGCGCGAGCGCGATGCTGCTGGCGTTCGACACCTACGGCCAGGTGCCACGCCACGTCCCCGCCCTCGACGTCGGCGTGATCGCGTCGGACGGCACGATGCGATCGCTGGCCGATGCGACCGAGGCGTACCTCCTGACCGGCTGGGCACCGGGCGCGCTGTACGCGCACGATCTGCGCCGGATCGCGGCGACCGGCCAGACCGCGCAAGATGTGCGGCGCCTCGACGCGATCGTCGACTACCTGGTCGCGCTGCACCTGCGGCACCACGGCCGGCTCGCCGCGTACACCCGGTCGGTGCGCGATCTGATCGGCTCGGGCGAGGGCGTGTTCGGCATGATCGACGGCTACGGCGACGACGTGCCGGGCGCGCCGCCGGATCGGCTGCGCCGGATCGAGGAGCGGTGCGCGACGTGGCGGTGGCGGCTGCGCGGCCGTGAGACCCGGGTCGCGACCATCCACGGCGATCTGCATCCGTTCAACATCGTGTGGAGCGGCGACGCCGACCTGGCGCTGCTCGACGCCAGCCGCGGCGCCCTCGGCGAGCCGGCCGACGATCTGACCGCGCTCGCCATCAACTTCGTCTTCTTCGCGCTCGACAGCCCGGGCGCGTGGGGCCGCGGGCTCGGCGCCCAGTGGCATCACCTGTGGACGCGCTACGTCCACGCCACCAGCGATCACGAGGTGCTCGAGGTCGCGGCGCCGTGGCTGGCGTGGCGCGCGCTGGTGATCGCCAACCCGCGCTGGTACCCGAAGCTCTCCGAGCGCGGCCGCGATCGCTTGCTCGGATGGATCGAGCAGCTGCTCGGGGCGCCGCGGCTCGATCCCCGTTCGGCCGACGAGGTCGCGGCGTGACCGACGGCGCGGTGGTGTGGTTCACCGGCCTGCCCGCGTCGGGCAAGTCGACGCTGGCGGTCCGGCTCGCGTCGCGGCTGCGCGACGAGCGCTGCCCCGCGGTGGTCCTCGACGGCGACGCGGTCCGCGAGGTCCTGTCGCCACGGCCCGGCCACGACGACGCCGGCCGCGAGGCGCTGTACGGATCGCTCGCGGGCCTCGCCGCGCTGATCGCCCGCCAGGGCACGGTCGCGATCGTCGCCGCGACCGCGCACCGCCGCGCCTGGCGCGAGCACGCGCGGACGCTGGCGCCGCGGTTCGTCGAGGTCCACGTCGCGACCGCCCTCGCCGAGTGCCAGCGCCGCGATCCCAAGCTGCTCTACGCCGCGAACCTGCCCGCGCTGCCCGGTGTCGGCGTCCCCTACGAGGCGCCCGACCGACCCGAGGTGGTCGCGCCCCACGGCGACGATCCGCGCGTCGTCGACGCGGTGCTCGCGGCCCTCGCCGAGCGCGGCGTCGCGATCGGCTGAAACCGCGCGCGGCGTCTGCGCTACCCTGGCGCCATGCCGCAACGGATGATGGCGTCGCTGATCGCGATCGGGCTGGTGACCGCGTGCGGCGACGACGGCGGCGCCGTCACGCCGATCGACGCGCCGTCGATCGACGCCGATCCCGATCCCGATCGCACCGCCGCGCTCGCGCTGCTCGGCGTGCCGTGCGCCGACCTGCCGAGCGCGGTCTACGACGCGCGGACGCCACCGTCGCCGTGGACCGCGGCGCAGCGCGGCACCATCGCCGCGTGCGCCTTCGATCGCAAGGTCTCCGTCGAAGAGCTGCGCGCGCACTTCACGACCGAGGGCGTGCCGCCCGCCACCGTCACGACCGGCGCGTACAAGCTGCGGGTCGCGTACTGGACCGAGCGCAACCCCGGCGAGCCGATCCTCACGTCGGGCGCGCTGTACCTGCCCGAGACCCGCCGCGGCACGCCGTCGCCGTTGGTGGTCGCCGGCCATGGCAGCGTCGGGTCGGCCGACGCGTGCGCGCCGTCGCGCGAGGATCCGAGCGGCTTCCAGCGCGACTTCCGCACCCAGGTCTATCCGCTGATCGGCGACGGCTGGATCGTGCTCGCGCCCGACTATCCCGGCCTCGGCACGCCGGGCGTCGCGGTGTGGCAGTTCGCTCTCGACGAGGGCCACGCGATGCTCGACGCCACCCGCGCCGCGCGCAACCTGGCGCGGGCCGGCCTGCTGTCCGATCGGAACGCGCTGGTCGGTCACTCCAACGGCGGCCACGCCGCGCTCGCCGCGCAGTCGTACGCGCGAACCTACGGCAGCGCCGGCACGATCGACGCGGTCGTGGTGTGGGCGCCGCTGTGGATCTCGAACGCGGCGTGGGGCGCGCTGATCAGCGACACCGGCGCGGTGCTGCTCACGCCCGCGTTCATGGCGATGACGCTCATGTACCTCGACAGCCACCTCGAGGTGTACGACGGCGCGACCGGCATCGCCGACGCCTACCTGCCCGGCAAGGCCCAGCAGGTCCGCGACCTCCTCGAGAGCCAGTGCTGGCGCACGCTCACCGTCGCCGCGACCGGCGCCGCCAGCATCGGCATCGCGACCGGACGCGACGCGTTCACGACGCCGTTCGTCGAGCAGGTCGGCGACTGCGGCCTGCTCGCGACCTGCACCACGCCGCTCGCGGCGAGCTGGAAGACCCGGTTCGCCGCCGATCGACCGCCGCCCGATCCGACGATCCCGATCGTGCTCTGGCAGGGCATGCTCGACGACTTCCTCAGCCCCGGCTACCAGAAGTGCGGCATCGATCGCCTGGTCGGTCAGGGCGCCAACCTCACCGCGTGCATCGACGACGGCGCCGATCACTCGAGCATTCCGTCGCGCTCCGCCGACTGGGTGCGCCTCTACCTCGCCGAAAAGCTCCTCGGCGGACCCGCCCCCACCGCCTGCACGCCGTTCTCCAGCATCACGCCGCCGCCCGGCTGCTCGGTGCCGATCGCCAACGGCCTCACGCCCGAAGATCCGTAGCTCACGGTCCGCGGACGTCGCTCAGATCGAACGGCGGCGGCACGTCGGCCGCGGGCGCCTCGGTCGCGGCCGCGCTCGCGGCCCGCGCCCGCGCGATCCGCTGCGCCATCTCGGGTGTGATGCGCTTGCCCGGCGTCGTGTTCATGTCGTCGCCGTCCTCGGACCAGTCGCCCTGGGCTCCTCGTCGCTCCTGCATGCCCCTGTGGCGACGACGCCCCGGCCGACACGACGGCCGAGCACCCGCGGTCCGCCTTCTGCCGGTCGCTGCGGAGTGGATCAGCGAGCTCGGCGGCGGCGCAGCGGGATCGCGACCGCGAGGACGAGGAGGGCGAAGGCGAGGCCGCGCGGCGCGGACATCGGCGCAGTGCCGCAGCAGCCGGCGTCGCCGTCAGTGCTTCCGGGGCCGGTCGCGTCGGGGCCGGCGTCACCGGCGGCGACCGGAAAATCCCACCGACCGAGGACGGCGACGAAGCCGTCGCGGGGGCCGCGCCGCGACGACGACAGCGGGCCGACCACGGGGAAGTCGAGGGAGCGGGTGTCGCCGCCGAACACGATGAGGTGGCTGCCGCCGCGATCAGCCGCGGCGATGCGATCCTCGTCGCTGCCGCCGAAGTACGAGCCGTAGTGACGATCGGCGAAGAGCCCGGCGCGCGGCAGCGAGGTGATCGAGCCGTCGGAGTTGTCGGCGTCGGTCGTGCAGGGCGCGCCGCGCGGAAATCCGAACGGCGGCTGACCGAAGCCGAGGGTCGGGAAGTCGGAGGAGAACGTCCGGCCCGCGGCGATCACGGCGTCGTAGGAGCGGTCGCGCGTGATCGCGTCGAGCGAGTCGCCGCGCGATCCGCCGACGTAGGTCGCCGCGGCGAGCGACGCCGTGCCGCTCGCGGCGGGCGCGAGCAAGCCGAGCCAGCCGTCGCCGAGCGCGGCGCCGCAACCGGCGGTGCCGCCGCCGCCGAAGCTGGGCTGCACCGCGTTGGCCGTGACGTCGACGTCGACCGAGCGGGTGTTGATGCCGACCGCGACCGAGCCTTCGGCGAGCAGCGACTTGCCGCTGACCCAGTCGTCGCCGCTGCCGCCGAGGTAGGTCGCGTAGCGCACGGTCGCGGCGTCGTCGATCAGGAGCGCGTAGTACGCGTTGGTGCCGCCGGGTGCGGTGGTCACGACGCCGTTGGGCGTGGGCGCGTCGGTGCTGGCGGTGGTGGTGAGGACGTGGACGCCATTGATGTCGATCGCGACCGTCGCCGGGGCCGGCTCGTCGCCCGCGCCGCCGACGTAGGTCGCCCACGAGAACGAGCGGCCGTCGCCCGCGATCCGCACCACCACGGTGTCGGTGCCGCCCGGCGCCGCGCGGTGGCGGCCGGCGAACGCCGCCGCGTAGGCGGGATCGTCGTCGAGCGCTTCGCTGGCCACCGTCGTCAGCACCGCGACCACGCCATCGCTCGCTGGATCGGCGGCCAAGGACGTCACGCCGCCCGTACCCGCGCCGCCGACGAAGGTGCACCATCGCCGCTGGCCGGTCGCGCCGTTGAGGCGACACACGAAGCCGTCCTCGCCGCCGCGCTCCGCGCTGTCGCCGCCCGCGAAGGTCGCGTCCGCGGCGCCGGTGGTCGCGGGCAGCTCCGCGGCGCTGCCGCCGACGAAGACGTCGAGATCGATCGCGACCGCGACCGCGGTGGCCTCCTCGAAGCCGGGGCCGCCGATCACCGTCGACCACACCACCTGCCCGGGCGCGTCGATGCGCATCGCGAACGCGTCGTGAGGACACCCGGCGCAGCCCGCCGACGTCGCTGGATCGAGCGTGGTGCCATCGGTGGTCGTGAAGTCGGTCGACGACGTGCCGCCGACCACGAACAGCCGCGGTGACGTCCCGATCGTCGACGCCAGATCGAGGACCCGATCATCGCCGCTGCCACCGACGTAGGTCGAGAACGTCAGCGTCGACTGCGACGGCGGCGTATCGGAGAACCCTGGCGACTCGTGCGCCGTCGCCGACGTCGTCACCTCGATCTCGCACCCTGCCACCATCGTCGCCGTCACCACACCCAGGACAAGATAAGCGCGCATGGACAACCTCCACGATCACGGTACGGCGAAGGGCGCGCGCGTCGCCAGCCCGCCGCGCCGCGCGTGCCGATCGTCGTGATGCCTCGCACGTCGTCGCGCCGCAGCGATCGCGCCGCGGCGATGCTGTGTATGGTTCGGACCAGCGCTGACGCCCAGGGCAGGAGGCACGCGGCATGTTGGGACAGATCGTTGGCAGTTATCGCATCACGGGACAGCTCGGTGAGGGCGGCATGGGCGTCGTGTTCGCCGCCGAGCACACGCTGATCGGCCGCCGCGTCGCGGTGAAGATGCTGCAGTACGGGCTGTCCCAGCGTCGCGACATGGTCGAGCGGTTCTTCAACGAAGCCCGCGCCAGCGCGCTGGTGAAGCACGCCGGCATCGTCGACGTCTACGACTTCGGCTACCACTCGTCGGGCGCGGCCTTCATCGTGATGGAGCTCCTCGAGGGCGAGAGCCTGGCCGAGCGGCTCCGTCGCACCGGCCGCCTGTCGATCGACGCCAGCGTCCGGATCGCGCGGCAGACCGCGAGCGCGCTGGCAGCGGCGCACCGCGCCGGCATCGTCCATCGCGATCTCAAGCCCGACAACGTGTTCCTGGTGCGCGACCCCGAGATCATCGGCGGCGATCGCGTGAAGCTGCTCGACTTCGGCATCGCCAAGCTGATCGCCCACGACGGCGGTGGCTCGCAGACCATCACCGGCATGGTCATCGGAACGCCGAGCTACATGTCGCCCGAGCAGTGCGCCGGATCGAAGCACATCGACGCCCGCTCGGATCTGTACTCGCTCGGCTGCCTGCTGTTCGCGATGGTGAGCGGTCGCGTGCCATTCGCGGGCGAGACCGGCTGGGTCGTCGGCGCCCACCAGCACCTCGCGCCGCCCGACGTCCGATCGATCGCGCCCGAGATCGCGGCGCCGCTCGCCGCGGTGATCGCGCGTCTCCTCGCCAAGTCGCGCGACGATCGATTCCCCGACGCCGGCACCCTCGCCGCCGAGCTGAGCGCGTCGGACGCCAGCGCCGCGGCCACGATGACCCCGGCCGGCGGCTTCGTACCCTTCGAGGCCGCGCCCGGATCGGTCCAGACCACGCTCAGCGCCGCCGATGGTGCGATCGCGACGCCGCCGCCGCGACCGCGCGACCGCCGCGGCCTGGTGGTCGCGATCACCGCGACCGCGGTCGTGCTGGTCGTCGCCCTCGTCGTCGCGCTGTCGCAAGGCGATGGGACGTCGACGCCGACCGGATCGCCGCCGCGGGTCGCGATCGCACCGCTCGACGCCGCCGCGCCGCCGCCGCCGCCGCCGCCGATCGCCGCCGTGCTCGTCGACGCTGGCACCGCACCGCCAGACGCCACGCCCGCGCCGGAGCCTGCCGCCGAGCCGGCGCCCGAGCCTACCAGCGAGGCGCCGTCGCGCGCCCGCCGCCCCGCCGCCGTCGATCCGAAACCGACCGCGCCCGTCGGCACGCCCGCCCCGACCGCGCCGCCTGCCGCCGCCCCCAAGCCTGCCGCCGATCCGGTCGCGCTGATCGAGGCCGGCCTCGCGGCGAGCCGCGGCGGTCAGTGGAGCGTCGCGCTCGATCGCTGCAACGCCGCGCTCCGCGCCGCGCCCGCCGCGTCGGTTGCCGTCGAGGCCCACGATCTGTGCGCGCGCGCCGCGTGCAAGCTCAAGACGGCGTCGCTGGCCGCGCCCCACATCCGGCGCCTCGGCGGCCAGCGCAAGCGATCGGTGCTCGACTGGTGCAAGACCCACGGGCTCGATTTCGCGACCGACTGAGGCCCCGACGGCTTGAGGCTGCCGCCGACCCACCGTACTGTCGGGACCGCCGGGCGCTGGGCCCGCCTGCCTTCCCTGGGGAGAACGCGATGATCTTCGGAAAGATGTTCAGTGCAGTGCGCGCGCAGCTCAACAAGCTCGCCAACTTCTTCTGGGAGGCGGACCCCATCGCCCAGATGCAGTACGAGTACGACAGCGCCGTCGAGCAGCTCAAGGAGGGCCGGGTCGGCCTCGAGCAGTACCGCGGCCTGGTCGAGCGGGTCGGCCGGCAGGTCAAGGACGGCCAGATCCACATGGGGAAGCTCGAGGCCCAGGCCAAGGCCTACCTCAAGGCCGGCGACCGCGAGACCGCGGCCAAGTTCGCCCTCGAGCTGCAGAAGGCCCGCGGCCAGCAGGAGCAGAACCAGCAGCAGCTGGCGATGCACGAGGGCGCGTACCAGAACAACCTGAAGAAGATCCAGCACGCGAACAGGAAGCTCGCGGAGGTCAAGTCGAAGATCCAGCAGTACGACGCCGAGCTCAAGATGAGCGAGGCCGAGGCCGAGGTCGCGAAGCTGTCGGCCAGCTTCGACCTCAACGTCACGACCGACTTCGGTCAGCTCGAGCAGGTCATCCAGGGCAAGATCGACGCGAACCGCGGCAAGGCCCGCGTCGCATCGGACCTGTCGCAGCAGGGCATCGCCGACATCGATGCCGAGCAGCGGATGGAGAGCTCGATGGCGGAGGACGCGCTCAAGGATCTCGAGGTCTCGCTCGGGATGCGCGCGCCCGAGGTCGTCCCGATCACCGAGGCGTCGAAGGATCTCGGCCCGGCCGAGCGCGCCCTCGAGACCGAGAAGTAGCCCCCGCTCGTCCTGCGACGAGCCTCGTTCGTGTGTGTGTCGCCATCGGGCCCCGCCCGAGAGGAGTGAGTCATGGCCAGCCCGAGCAGCAAGCCGAAGCCCGCGTTCTTCATCGCCGTCCTCGTCGTGATCGGCGCGCTCGTCGCGTTCGCGGTCACCCGCAGCAAGAAGTCGTCGTCCAAGAAACCGGCGACCGGCTCGCAGAAGGTCGACATCAAGGACATCAAGGACCAGGCGGGCAGCACGCCGACGCCGGCCGAGCTCGACGACATCAACGGCGCGACCACGGTCAAGGAGTACAGCTTCGAGGCCAGCACCAAGCTGCCGCCGGTGCCGGGCGCCGCCGACTACAAGTCGATCGGCAAGGATCGCGTCGTCAAGTTCGCGATCAACGTCTGGGCCGGCTGGGCGCCGATCATCCACGCCAACGAGGGCTTCAAGCCCAAGAAGGAGTGGAAGGACGCCAAGGGCAACTCGTTCCGGGTCGAGCTCATCCTCGCCGACAACCCGATCGACATGCGCAACACCGTCGCGTCGGGTGAGGTCCACGTCGGCTGGGCCACCGTCGACATGCTGCCGCTCCTGGTCGAGGGCCTGAAGGCCGACCCGCGCACCATGCCGCGGGTGTTCCAGCAGGTCGACTGGTCCAACGGCGGCGACGGCATCGTCGTCCGCAAGGGCCTCAAGATCGCCGACCTCCGCGGCAAGAAGGTCGTGCTCGCGCAGAACTCGCCGTCGCACTACTTCCTGCTCAACGCGCTGCTCAACGGCGGCGTCCAGCCCGACGAGGTCGAGATGATCTTCACCAAGGACGCGTTCCAGGCGGCGCGCGCCTTCGCGACCCAGAAAGAGATCTCGGCGGTGGTGTCGTGGGCGCCCGACATCTACCGCATCGCCGAGAAGCTGCCGGGCAACGAGCTCCTGGTCACCACGCTCGAGGCCAACCACCTCATCGCCGACGTGTGGTGGGCCCGCGCCGACTTCGCCCGCGACAACCCCGAGATCATCGAGGGCCTGGTCCGCGGCATCCTCGACGCCACCACCGCGCTCAAGGACGAGCCGGCCCGCCAGCAGGTCGCGAAGTGGATGAGCGACGGCTTCGGCATCCCGCCCGAGGAGACCCTCGGCATGCTCGCCGACGCCCACTGGACCAACTACGCCGAGAACCGCGAGTTCTTCCTCAACCAGAACAACCCGACCAACTTCGAGCGCACCTACAACACGGCGTTCCTGCTCTACAAGGCGGTCGGCGTGGTGTCGCAGAAGGTCGACTTCGATCAGCTCATGGACTTCTCGGTGATCAAGAAGCTCGGCGCCGAGGACAAGTACGCCAAGCAGAAGAACGAGTACGAGGTGACCTTCGCGCCGGTCGCGGCGTCGCAGATCGCGGTCGAGAACACGATCCTCACCAAGACCGTCGTCGTGCAGTTCTTCCCCAACTCGAGCGACCTCGGCAAGAAGGTCGACAAGCCCGGCCCCAACGGCTCGACGGTCCAGGGCCTCTACGATCCCAACGTCGACTTCGTGATCGAGGAGATCGCCAAGGTGTCCAAGCAGTACGGCGCCGCCCGCATCCTGATCGAGGGCCACACCGACGGCTCGATGCGCGGCCAGGCCGACGCCGATCTGGTGAAGAAGCTGTCCCTCGCCCGCGCCAACTCGGTGAAGGAAGCGATCATCAAGAAGTTCGAGCTGGCGCCCAACCAGTTCACCGTCGCCGGCCTCGGCTGGGATCGCCCAGCCGATCCGGCTGACCCGAACAACCACTCGAAGAATCGCCGGGTCGAGGTACGCGTGGTGCCGGCCGAGGCGCAGTGACAGCTGCCGCCGAGAAGCCGACGAAGCCGGGCGATGCGGCGACCGCCGCGGCCCCGGCGTTGCCGTCGCGCCCGAGCTGGTTCACGACCCTGCGGGTCGAGCCGCCGGACTGGATCGGCAAGCTCCTCAGCCTGGCGTGTGTCGCGCTGGTGTTCGGCGTGTGGTGGCTCGTCACCCGCGGCGACGCGGTCGAGCGCGTGGTGTCGCCGGTCAAGCTGCCCAGCCCCGGCGAGGTGTGGCGCTCGATGTCGGCCCTGCCCGACGGCGCGCTGGTCGACGGCATCATCGCGTCGCTGTGGCGGGTCGGCAAGGGCTTCGCCCTGGCCGCCTTCGTCGGCGTCACCTTCGGCGTGATCGCCGGCTCGTTCCGCGCCTTCGCCGCGTTCTTCCAACCGCTCATCATCTTCGGGCGCAGCGTGCCGATCAGCGCGCTCATCCCGGTGACGCTCCTGTTCTTCGGCATCGGCGAGCAGCAGAAGATGATGTTCATCTTCTTCGCGACCGCGCCGTTCGTGTTCAGCGACACGGTGCGGACCATCGCGCTCGTGCCGGAGCGCTACGTCGAGACCGCCCAGACCCTCGGCGCGTCGCGGTTCCAGATCATCACGAAGGTGCTGTTCCCGCTGGCGCTGCCCGACATCGTCACCAGCCTGCGCTTCCTGTTCGGGCTGGCGTTCGGCTACATCGCGCTGACCGAGACCATCAACATCCACGCCGGCCTCGGCCACCTGATCAACATGTCGGAGAAGCGCGGCTCGGCCGTCGCGTACCTGATGCTGTTCGTGATCGCGATCCTGGCCTTCGCCTTCGACTGGACCCTGCGCTTCATCCAGCGCTACGCGTTCCACTACCGGAAGGATCTGTAGTGAGCGCCGATCCCAAGCCGCCGGGCGCGCAAGACGCCGAGGCCCACGCCGACGCGCGGGTCAAGCCGCCGACGACCACGACCGGGCCGGCCCATCCGCCGCCGATCGCCTCCGCGGCGCCGATCGATCCGGTCGCTGCCGAGGCCGCGCTGCGCGCCCTCGAGGGCGAGTTTGCCGCCGCCGACAATCTTGCCGCCCCCAGCAACGCCCGCGGCACCAGGGCCGCGACGCCGCCGATGGGCACCGTCGCGCCCGCCGCGCGGCCGGTGATGCCGGCCAAGGCCACCGACGATCGGGTCGCCGCCAAGGTCACGGGCGGCGCGCCGCTGGTGAAGCCGCTCGCGCCCGCGGCGCCGACGCCGATCGTGGTGTTCGACAAGGTCACCAAGACCTACGGCGGGTTCACCGCGATCAAGGACGTGTCGTTCCGCATCGACGATCACCCGGGCCGCGGCGAGATGGTGCCGATCCTCGGGCCGTCGGGCTGCGGCAAGTCGACCGTGATCCGGTTGATCGCCGGGCTGCAGCCGCAGTTCCCGCAGACCAGCGGCACCGTGCTCGTCGACGGCAAGGTCGTGCGCGGGCCCGGCGCCGATCGCGGCATGGTGTTCCAGGACTACACGTCGTTCGATCATCGCACCGTGATCGAGAACATCGCGTTCGGCCTCGAGTGCCGGGGCATGGCCAAGCGCGAGCGCCTCGATCGCGCGATGGTGTGGCTCGGCAAGGTCGGGCTGTCGCCGAAGAAGGACGCGGGCAAGTACCCGAGCGAGCTGTCGGGCGGCATGCGCCAGCGGGTCGCGATCGCGCGCACGCTGATCCTCGAGCCCCGCATCATCCTCATGGACGAGCCGTTCGGCGCCCTCGATCCGCCGACTCGCTCGCGCATGCAGGACCTGCTGATCGAGCTGTGGCGCGAGCAGTCGCCGACGGTGTTCTTCATCACCCACTCGGTCGAGGAGGCGGTGTTCCTCGGCGATCACATCCTGATCTTCTCGTCGTCGCCGGGCACGATCTTGAAGGAGGTGGCGGTGGCGCCGCCGACCCGGCCGGCCAAGGAGATGATGCGCGATCCCGAGCTGCTCGAGACCGTGTACGGCATCAAGGAGATCATCGATCAGCTCGAGTCGTCGCAGCGGAGCGGTGACTGATGGCGCGCAAGAAAGCCGGCTGGGCCCGCTACTTCAAGGAGGCGTTCCTCTACCGCTGGAACCTGCTGGTGCTCGGTGGCGCCGCCGCCGCCGCGGTGCTGTCGGGCCACGCCGAGATCGCGCTGCCGCTGATCGCGGCCGGTGAGCTCGCGTACCTCGCCGGGCTCGGCACCCTGCCCCGCTTCCACGCCGCGATCGACGCCAAGGCCAGCGCCGAGACCCGCGGCCCCGGCGTGCAGGTCGGTCCGGCCCAGACCAGCGCGCGGCAGAAGCTCGCCGACGTCCTCGGCTCCCTCGAGCCCGAGCGCCGCAATCGCTTCCTCAAGCTGCGGGCCCGCTGCGTCGAGATGCAGCGCATCGCCAACGCGGTGCGCGGCGAGACCCGCGACGACAGCGGCGCCGCCGCCGAGCTGCGCACGCCCGCGCTCGATCGACTGCTGTGGGTGTTCCTCCGGCTGCTGTTGTCGCAGCAGGCGCTCGGCCGCTTCCTGCGCGCCGCCG
>JAYTAJ010001112.1:0-2674 GCA_043737575.1 Myxococcales bacterium
TACCAGCACCTCGGCGCGGTCCACAACGGCGACTACTGGACCGTCGACGGTCAGTTCACCAACGACAACGGCGGCCACCAGCCGACGCTCGCCGATCCGTCGTCGTCGTTCTCGTCGAGCGCGACGATCGATCTGACGCCGATGATCCACACCGGCACGCAGTTCATGCCGCGCACCAGCGTGCGCGTGCCGCTGACTCGCGAGGGCGACGTCATCATGTCGCCGGCCGCGCGGCTCCTGGTCAGCCGGGTGTCGGCGGGCAGCGGCCGATCGCTGTTCCTCCTGCGCAAGATCGTCGCGACCCCGAGCGGCTCGACGTACACGGTGCAGACTCCGGAGATCGCGCGCTACTGCCTGCGCGGCGCCAAGCCGGCGATCAGCTACGACGAGCGGTGGCTGGTGTTCCACCACTACGTCGAGGCCGCCGACTGGCAGGCGCTGGGCTATCCGAGCGCCACCGACCCCGCGTTCGTGACGCTGCGGGCCAGCGGCGCCGCCAACAGCTTCTTGATGGATCTCGCGACCGGCACGGTGCATCGTCTCACCGACATGCACCCGGGCCAGTACGCGCTGTATCCGCACTTCCGCAGCGACGGCTGGATCTACTTCCTCGTGCGCGACAACAACACCGACCGCGAGTACGTGGTCGCGAGTGACGCCGCGCTGCTGTACGAGACGCAATGATCCGCGGTGCGGTCGCGATCGGGCTGTGGGCGGCGCTCGCCGCTTGCTCCGATCCGCCGCACGACGTGTGCGAGGGCGTGACCAGCGCCGCGCTGACCGCCGCCGATCGCAAGCTGGTCGGTCAGGCGTCGGCGTATCCCGCCGACGGCATGCTGCGCGGGCGTGACGCCGAGCTGGTGCGATCGCAGCGGGCGCGGCGCGAGGTGGCGTGGACCGCGGTGGCGCGCGCCGTCGAGCCGGTGGCGTTCGCGATCGCGCCGACCGTGCCCGACGCGACGTTGCCGCGCTGGCACACCTGGTACGGCAAGGACGATCTGAAGCGGATGTTCACGCGGACGTTCCGCGGCCTCACGCCCGACCAGATGCGGGCGCGCGCGCGGTTCACCGACGTCGCGCTCGACGACGCGTTCGCGTGGAACCCGCACGCGGTCGAGGAGTTGCCGACCTGGCCGCCCCAGCGGTTCGAGGACTACCGCGCGGCGATCGACACGCCCGAGAAGGCTTCCGGCGTCGCCGGGATCGATCGCGTGCAGTACAGCCCGGGCGCGTCGCGGCATCTCATGCGCAGCTATCCCGCGATCCTCGGCTGCCTCGGTCAGCCCGCGCCGCCCGCGATCGCCGACGCGCCGACGCCGGGGCCGCGCCGCATGCTGCGCGAGACCGTGGCGCTCGCGACCTGCGGCTCGGCGCGGTTCGGGCCGTACTTCGTCGGCGCCGGCGAGACCCTGACCGCCACCGTCGACGGCGCCGAGCTCCGCGTGCGCGCCGGCGCCGAGCCGACCGTCGACGCCTACGACTGCTTCGGCGCGTCGTGCACCGCGGCCGGGCCGGGGCCGGTCTGGATCGAGCTGGTCGGCGAGCGCGCGGGCGACGCGGTCCTGACCATCGACTACCAGGAGGCGGATCCGGCGTGGGCGGCGTGCCTCGACGGTGCGTTTCCGCTCGACGCGGTGATCGTGAAGGCCGACTGGCGGCGCGCCGAGCTCGGCATCACCGTGCCGATCTTCGACACCTCGGCCGCCACCCTCACCGCCTTGCGCGCGTCACCCGAGCCGACCTGGACCCCGATCGGCGAGGCCAACCCCGGCCCCGCCGACATCTACTCGGCGCAGCTGCCCAACGGCAACCGCTACCGCCTGTCGGCCTTGCACCTGATGACGAAGGAGCTCGATCACTGGCTGTGGGTCACCCTCTGGTGGTCGACGACCCCCGACGATGATTTCGGCGCAGATCGCCCCGCCGCCCTCGCGTCCGGCCCGTGGCGCAACTACAAGATGTGCGCCGTCGTCGCCTTCGACGAGCGCGATCCCGATCCCCGCGGCGGCGCGACCGGAACGCTGGGCGCGGCGCTGGCGGCGGCGCATGACGCGCCGTCGTGGTGCTCCAATCCGTTCCTCGAGAACGGCGCCAACAACGCGACGTCGAGCTGCGTCGGTTGCCACCAGCACGGCGGGACGGTGATCACGCCCGAGAACATCCTCGGCGATGGGGCGCAGTTTCCCCGCACCGGCCGCACGCAGGTGCGGAACAACTTCCCGACCGACTACTCGTGGGCGGTGATGACGGGCGATGAGCTCGGCCGGCTGTTCGCGGATGAGGTCCAGTACTGGACGCCGCCCGATCCGTAGCCTCGCTTGCCCTGCACATGAGCGGCGAGCACGGGGGAGATCCACCACGGGTCCTGTCACTCGGAGCACCGCGCCCTGGGGCCGTGCTCGGACACCCAGAGTCGCGCAGCCATTCCTCGGTGCCCAGCGCCTCCGCCCGTCAAACCCGACGTCGCTCGCATGGGCGCTCCACTGCGCGCGGCCCCAGTGCGGGTGCTCCGAGCGCCACCCGTGGTGTCCTCCCCCGTGCAGACGGCGATCACTGCTTGGAACGTCGGTGTTGGTACGGAGGCGATGCGAGAGCCCAGTAGACCGAGGGGGCGCTCCCGCAGCCCCGCGAAGTCCGCAGCGCTCCGGGAGATCACGCCGAGTGGATTGATCAC
>JAYTAJ010001113.1:0-2671 GCA_043737575.1 Myxococcales bacterium
CGGGTGAGCTGCGCGGTCAGCGCCGCGTGGTCGAGATACGTCGAACGGAACCCACCCGACAGCGCTTCGAGCTTCGACATCGCGCGCACTCTATGTCGATCGTCGACCCGCTGCACCACCGCGCGGCCCGCGATCAGAATCGCCGATTTGTCCGGAACGGTCTGTTGTGGCGAATATCTTCGGGGAATTTCGCGTTAGCACGCCCACCAATTCGAACACAATCCGAACATCGCTTAGCCTTTCTGTTATGCGTTGCAAGGACGCCCGGGTTATCATGCTCGCGCCGTCCGGGGACCGCGCGTGAAGCGCAGCCCGTCCGTTTCGGCGCCAGGTACCCGATGAGCCAAGCCAACAACGGTAAGAACGGAACCCACGACGTCTTCGACCAGCCGACCGTGGTGATCGGTGGACCGAGCATCGCGGCGGCAGCCGCCGCTGCGGCCGCGGGTCCTGGTCGCTCGGCGCCGGCCGATCGAACGGTCATCGCGTCGAACAAGCAGAGCGAGGCCGCGGGCAGCATCGACCACCCCACCGGGCCGATCCCGGTCGTGATGGCCGCGGGTACCGGCGCCAGCGCGTCGACGTCGATCCTCGATCCGTCGGCGGTCGCCGCGGGCACCCCGGCACCGCCGCCGCGCTCCGAGCATTCGGAGGTCACGTCGGTGTGGGGCCCGGGTCAGATGCCGCGTCCCGGCGTCCTGATCCACCAGTACGAGATCATCCGCGAGATCGGCGCCGGCGGCATGGGCGCGGTGTACCTCGCGCGCGACACCAAGCTCGGCCGCAAGGTCGCGATCAAGGTGCTGCAGTCGAACCATCCCGAGATCACGCAGCGCTTCATCATCGAGGCGCGCGCGACCGCGCGGTGCAGCCACGAGAGCATCGTCATCATCTACGAGGTCGGCGAGCACGGCGGTCAGCCGTACATGGTGCTCGAGTTCCTCCAGGGCACCACGCTCACCGAGCTGGTGACCGGGGGCAAGCGCCTGCCGCCGGCCCGCGCCGTCGAGCTGATCGTGCCGGTCGTGAAGGCGCTCGTCGTCGCCCACGAGCAGGGCATCGTCCACCGCGACCTCAAGCCCGACAACATCTTCGTGACCGACTCGGGCGGCATCAAGGTGCTCGACTTCGGCATCGCCAAGGTCCGCGATCAAGCGACCGAGGCCACGCCCGGTCAGTCGCCGTCGCAAGCGGCGCTGCGCATCCCGACCGAGGCCCAGCTCAACGCCAGCGACAAGACCGGCTCGACGGGTGGTCACAGCAGCACCACCAACGGCGGCGCCAACCTGACGCGGGTCGGCGTGATCATGGGGACGATGAAGTACATGAGCCCCGAGCAGTGGGGCATCGGGGTCGAGATCGATCACCGCACCGACATCTGGGCGTGCGGCGTGATCTTGTATCGCCTGCTCGCGGGCAAGCACCCGCTGTCGCCGCTCCAGGGCAACCAGCTCGTCGTCACCGCGATGCTCGACAAGCCGATGCCGAAGCTGCGCGAGGCGGTGTCGGACGTGCCGCAGGGCCTGTGCGACATCGTCGATCGCTGCCTGCAGAAGCACAAGGAGTACCGCTTCAACGACGCCCGCGAGCTCCTGCGCGCGCTCGAGCCGTTCATGCCCGGCCGGTTCTCGACGATGCAGCTCCAGCTCGACGAGAGCCCGTACGCGGGACTGTCGTCGTTCCAGGAGAGCGACGCGGCGCGGTTCTTCGGCCGCTCGCGCGAGATCGCCGCGGCGGTGAACAAGATCCGGGATCGCCCCATCATGGGCGTGGTCGGTCCGTCCGGTGTCGGCAAGTCCTCGTTCGTCCGCGCCGGCCTCGTGCCCGCGCTCAAGCAGTCGGGCGAGCAGTGGGAGACGCTGGTCATCCGACCCGGCCGCAGCCCGCTGTCGGCGATCGCCGCGATGATGTCGCCGATGGTCAGCTCGACGTCGACCTCGGTCGTCGACGACATCAAGGAGCAGGCCGACCTCGCGCGCCAGCTCGCTGGCGAGCCCGGCAAGATGGGCCAGGTGTTGCGCAGCCGCGCCCGCCGCGCCAACCGCAAGATCCTGCTGTTCGTCGATCAGTTCGAGGAGCTCTACACGCTGGTGCCGGATCCGGCCGAGCGCGCGGCGTTCACCGCGTGCCTCGCCGGCGCCGCCGACGACGCGTCGGCCCCGGTCCGCGTCGTGCTCTCGCTGCGCTCCGACTTCCTCGACCGCGTCGGCGAGGATCCGCAGCTGATGGCCGAGGTGATGCAGGGCCTGTTCTTCCTGACGCCGCCCGGCCGCGATGGCCTGCGCGACGCGCTGGTGCAGCCGGCCGAGATGGCGGGCTACGCGTTCGAGAACCCCGAGATGGTCGAGGAGATGCTCACGCACCTCGAGACCTCGCCGGGCGCGCTGCCGCTCCTGCAGTTCGCCGCGAGCAAGCTGTGGGAAGCCAAGGACTCGACGCGCAAGCTGCTCACGCAGAACGCGTACAACGCGATGGGCGGCATCGGCGGCGCCCTCGCGAGCCACGCCGACAGCGTCCTCGCCGAGCTGTCGCAACCGTCGCAGGCGTTGGCGCGCCAGCTGTTCCTCCGCCTGATCACGCCCGAGCGCACCCGCGCGATCGTCTCGCTCGCCGAGCTGGTCGAGCTGTCGCCCGGCACCGGTGACGTCCAGCGCCTGGTCGATCACCTGTC
>JAYTAJ010001114.1:0-6112 GCA_043737575.1 Myxococcales bacterium
GACCCTGGTGGCGCTGATCGGCAGCGCGATCGCCGCGGGGGCGCTCCTGATGCTCGGTGGCTATGCGCTGATCGCGACCGCGCGGCCGTGGCTGTTCGGGCTGACCTTGGTCGGGATCGGCGCCCTCGGCGCCGCGCTGGTGGTCGGTGGGTTTCAGCGCCACCGACCGTCGTGGGCGTACCTGATCGCGACCTGGAGCATCGTCGGATTCTGCGCGTTCTTCACCGCGCCGAAGGTGCTGGTGCTGCCGAAGATCCAGCAGGTGTCGGTCGATCTGGAGGCCACCCTCGGCCGCCAGAAGGCCGAGGCCTACATCGACTCGGAGAACTTCAAGGCCCGCATGAAGGTGCTCGGCGTGTGCTTCGGCTTCGTCGCGCCGTTCGCGGCGCTGTGCGTGGCGTTCGCGATCGGCCGCCGCGACTACGAGCGTATTGTCTAGACCCGGTGCGTCGCGCGACATGATCGACGCACGCTCGGGCGGGGTCACGTTGAGCAAGCGTCTGAAGCGAAGCGCGCTGCTGTGCGCTGGGGTGGCGCTGGCGGCGGGTTGTCGTGATCGCCGCGCGGCGGGCGAGCGGCGCGACACCGAGCCTCCGGTCGTGGCGCCCGTCGCGATCGTCGACGAGCCTGGCTGTCAGGCGATCGAGTACGCGACCGACGTCGATCTGCCCGAGGCGTCGGGCGCGGCGTGGATCGACGGCGTGCTGCTGGTGGTGTCCGACAGCGGCAACGCGGGCGCGTATGTCGAGCTCGACGCCGCGGGCGCGATCGTGCGGCGCGGCCAGCTGCCGCTCGGCACCGCGGGCGACGACGTCGAGGGCCTCGCGGTCGACGGCGACCGGGTCTGGGGCCTGACCAGCGGCGGCTGGATGCGGGCGTGGCAGCGCGACGGCGCCGGCTGGCGCCTCGCGATCGACGGCTTCGCGATCGATCCGACCAGTCCGTGCGGCGCGACGTCGGTGAACTGCGGCGCCAACTTCGAGGGCGTGTGTCTGGCGCCGCGGCCCCTCGCCGACGGCTGCGATGGCTACGCCGCGTCGAAGGCCACGGGCCGCTTGCGGTGCCTGCGCCGCGATCGCGATCGCTACGTCGTCGATCCGACGCGCGGCTTCGCGGTCGCCGGCCCCGACCAGCTCGCCGACTGCGCGATCGCCGCCGACGGCACGGTGTGGACCGGCGCCAACGCGTTCGGCCTGATGATGGTGCGGACCTGGACCGTCACCACCGACGGCGCCACCCGGCTCGGCGAGGACCGCCTCGGCCTCGGCTTCCCCGAGGTCCTGGCGCTCGGCCCCGACGACGTCGTCTATCGCTTCTCGGATCTCAGCGGCACGCCGAGCCTGACGATGGCGCTGCGCTGCCCGGGCGGCCTGCCGAAAGCTGGCGCCGCGCAGCCCGCGCAGTAGGATCGCGCCGTGCAGTGTCCGTTCTGTGGCAGCGACTCGGCGGTCACCGAGTCTCGCGTGAGCACCGATGGCGTCCGTCGGCGCCGCGTGTGCAGCTCGTGCAAGCGTCGCTTCACGACCTACGAGAAGGTCGGCTCGCCCGGGCTGCGGGTCGAGAAGCGCGACGGCACCCACGAGCCGTTCGACGCCGAGAAGCTGCACCGCACGCTCGCCAAGCTGGCGCGGCGCCGCGCCGCGATGGACGCCGACACGCTGCGCCGCATCGTCCGCGACGTCGAGGCGACGCTGGTCGATCGCGCGACCCGCACCGCGCGCTGGAGCGACATCGTCCGGCTGGTGATCGCGCGCCTCGCCGCGATCGATCCGGTGGTGGCGGCCCGCCTCGAGGCCAGCTACCGCGACGACAGCGGCCGGCTGCGGCTCGACGACGACGGCGACGACGACGACGGCCGACCGCAGCTCGGGTTGTTCGCGACCGACGAGTCGTGACACCTTCCTTCCTCGATGCGTGAGTTACCCAGCCCCGACAGTCAGCGGATCTTCACGAACGAGCTGTTCGCGGGGCAGGTCGCGTTCGTGACCGGCGGTGGATCGGGGATCGGCCTCGCGACCGCGGCCGAGCTGGCGCGGCTCGGCGCCCGGATCGCGATCTGCGGCCGCACACTCGAGAAGCTCGACGAGGCGGCGCGCCAGCTCGCCGAGATCACCGCCGCCGCCAACGTGATGCACGAGGTCTGCGACATCCGCGAGGCGACCGACGTCCAGGCGACGGTGGCGCGCGTGGTCGAGCGCTTCGGCGGCATCGACGTGCTGGTCAACAACGCGGGGGGGCAGTTCCCGTCGCCGGCGCAGCAGATCTCGGCCAACGGCTTCGCCGCGGTCGTGAAGAACAACCTGCTCGGCACCTGGAACGTCACGCGCGAGGTCGCGAACCAGTCGATGATCGCGCGCCAGCGCGGCCGCATCATCAACGTGATCGCGAACATCTACCGCGGCTTTCCCGGCATGGCGCACACCGGTGCGGCGCGCGCTGGCGTCGAGAACCTGACGATGTCGCTCGCGGTCGAGTGGTCGCAGTTCGGCATCCTGGTCAACGCGGTCGCGCCGGGCGTGATCCTGTCGTCGGGGACCAAGCGCTACCCGCCCGAGATCATCGCGCGCTCGGTCAAGCGCACGCCGCTCAAGCGGGCCGGCACCGTCGACGAGGTCGCCGCGTCGATCGTGTTCCTGGCGTCGCCCGCGGCGCAGTTCATCACCGGGACGACCCTGCGCCTCGACGGTGGCCAGGCGCTGTGGGGCGACACCTGGGATCTTCCGGAATGACGGAGCTGCCGGCATGAACCTCGAGCTGACAGGCAAGCGCGCGCTGGTCGCCGGGGCGAGCCGCGGCATCGGCCGCGCGATCGCGATCGCGCTGGCGAACGAAGGCGCCCACGTCGCCGCGATCGCCCGCGGCAAGGACGATCTGGCCGCGCTCGCCGCCGAGCTACCGGGCGACGGCCACGCGACGATCGTCGCCGACGTGATCACCGCCGACGGTGCCGACGCGGCGATCGACGGCGCGGTCGCGGCGCTGGGCGGCCTCGACATCGTCGTCTGCAACGTCGGCAAGTCGTTCGCGCGCACCGTCGCCGACCTGGACGACGCCGATCTGGCGCGCTCGCTCGACGCCAACCTGTGGAGCGCCGCGCGGGTCGCGCGCCGCGCCAGCCCGCACCTCGCCGCGGCCGGCGGCGGCGCGATCGTGATGATCGCGTCGATCTGGGGCCGCGAGGCCGGCGGCTCGCCCGGCTACAACGTCGCCAAGGCCGGCGTCGTCGCGCTCGGCAAGGCCCTCGCCCACGATCACGCGAGCGCCAACATCCGCGTCAACACCGTCGCGCCCGGCTCGATCCTGTTTCCGGGCGGCGGCTGGGACAAGCGCCGGCAGGCCGACCCCGCCGCGATCGCCGCGTTCGTCGCGCGCGAGCTGCCGTTCGGTCGCTTCGGCACGCCCGAGGAGGTCGCCGACGTCGTCGCGTTCCTGGTGTCGCCGCGCGCGCGCTGGATCACCGGCGCGTGCGTCGTCGTCGACGGCGGCCAGTCGCGATCATTCTGACGGCGCGGCGGCTTCGGCGACGGGCGCCGCACCCGCGACGCCGGTCGGGTTCGCGGGATCGAACTCGGCCTTGCACACCGGCAGGCCGCGCAACGTCACCGTCAGCACCGTGCCCGCGCCCTTCAGGTACGGCCTGGGCAGCAAGAGGTAGTAGTTCTTGATCCCGTCGACGCCGTCCTCGGGCGGGGTGCCCTGGGCCTCGGTGCCGGGGCTGCCGGTCAGCATGCGGACCTTGTCGCCGGGCTGGAGCACGAAGCCGGGATCGATGATGCCGAGCTGCGAGTGGCCCTTCTTGCCGCGACGGCTGACGCTCATGCCGCAGCCACGAGTGCTGAACAGAACCTTGCCGTCGTTGGCGAGCACCACCCACTCGGTGTTGAGCTCGGCCGGATCGGTCGCGGCGTGGATTTCAACGAAGCGGATCGCCATGGGGGCGGCGAGGATAACGATCGCCACCGTGCCTGTCGAGCGTTGCAAACCCCGGCGTCCCGACGATAATCGCCGCCATGGCCAAGGAGGTGATCCGCGTCGTCGCGGCGGTGATCGAGCACGACGGGCGATATCTCATCACCCAGCGCAACTCGACCGCGGTCCTCCCGCTCCTGTGGGAGTTCCCGGGCGGCAAGGTCGAGGCCGGTGAGTCCGACGAGGCGGCGCTCGGCCGCGAGGTGGTGGGGCGGATCGGCGTCGCGGTCACGGTCGGCGCCAAGCTCGGCGAGCACGTCCACGACTACGCGCGCTACGAGGTCCACATGGTGATGTTCTCGTGCACGCTCCTCGACGGCGCGGTGCCCTACCCCGCGACCGTCGCCGATCTGCGCTGGGTCACGTCGCGCGAGTTCCTCGACTACGAGTTCCCGCCCGCCGACGAGACCACGATGAGCCGCCTGCTCGGTCTGATGCGAAACTAGCCCGCGAGCGACGCGACGATCCCGATCACGACCGCGGCGGCGACGCTGATCGCGACCGGGATGATCCAGCCCGGCAGGCCGCGCTGCAGCTTCGGGATCGGATAGCTGCCGTCGTAGCGCGGGTACGCGTTGCTCGGCGGCAGGCCGATCAGGTGCGCGGGCAGCGAGTCCGACGCCGACGCCGATGGCGCGGTGCCGGGCGGCGTGCCGTGGGGCGGCACCAGGAGCTCGCCCGACGGGAACGGCTGGGCGGCGACCGGCTTCATCGAGCCCGACGGAAACGGCGCCGACAGCATCGGCAGCGGCGTCAGCGAGATGACGGGCTTGAGCGGATCGACGAACGGCGCGCGGTAGGTCGGTGAGTCCTCGACGCGCGCGGCCTGCAGCTCGGGCGCGACCGCGTCCATCACGGGCACGGTGGCGCCGCGCGCGATCAGATCGCGCTCCGACGGCGGCTCGTCGCCACCGAGCACCGCCTCGAACGAGGCCGGCAAGCCGCGCCCCGCCAGCAGTGGTGACGACGACGACGGCGGCTCGTCGTCGGCGAGCGCGGTCAGCGCCATCGTCCGTGCCTCGGGCGGCGCCGCGAACCCGCGCGGCGCGGTGGGCGCCGGCGTCGGCTCGGCGATCACCGTCGACAATCCCGCGTTGCTCGACGGCCCGAACGATCGGCCGAGGGCCGGCAGCGCGGGCTGGGTCGACGCCCGCGATCGCGGCGACGACGGTCCGGTCACGACCGGCATCTGCGGCAGCGTCTCCTCCGACGGTCGCGCCGTCGCTGCCAGCGAACCGGGCACCGTCGCCTTGCGCAGCGGCGGCAGCTTGCTGCCGGTCTGGGCCTCGAAGATCGACTTGCCCGGAGTCGGCGCGGGCGGCGCGGGCGCCGGTCTCGTCGACGGCAGCGGCGCGGTCGAGGCCGGGGTCGGCGCCACCGCGCCGAAGATGCTCGACGCCGAGCCCTTCGAGCCGAACGTCGGCGACGGCCGCGGCGCGGGGGACGCGGCCACGGGCGCGGTGGCAGGCGTCCCGATCGCAGGCGTCGGCGCCGCCACTCGCGGCCCGTCGAGCCCGAACATCGCCGCCATCGGGTTCATCTCGATCCGCGTCGCGTCGACCGGCAGATCGTCGGGATCGCCAGGCGGCGGATCGTCACCGGCGCCGCTACCGTCGATGACCTCGAACTGCGATAGCTCCTCGGCGTCGCTCGACAGCGAGCCCGTGCCCGCCTCGGCGTCGTCCCAACCACCGGCCGCGGTGGCGCGGCCCTCGAGCAGCTCGCGCATGCGGTCGGCGTGGTCCTCGATCTCCGGCAGGAAGTGCTGGTTGATGAACGTCGCGATGTCGGACGAGCCGGCGAACTTGCCGCGGCTGTGCAGGTAGCGGGTCAGCGCCTCGCCGAACGCCTCGGCGTGGGGATAGCGATCGCTGACGTTCTTGGTGAGCGCCTTCATCAGCACCGCGTCGAGCGCGGGGTCGAGCTCGTGGTTCACCGCCGACGGCGGCGGCACCTTGCACTCGAGGATCGCCTGGTAGGTCTCGTAGGTCGAGCCGCGCTTGAACAGGCGCCGGCCGGTGAGCAGCTCGTGCACGACGACGCCGAGCGCGAACACGTCGGTGCGCCGATCGATGTCCTTGGCGTGGCACTGCTCGGGCGACATGTACGCGAACTTGCCCTTGATGGTGCCGCTGCGCGTCGC
>JAYTAJ010001115.1:0-2667 GCA_043737575.1 Myxococcales bacterium
GGTCAGCGCGTCGCCCAGCACCTTGAGGTCGATGTTGGCGATGCGGATCTTCACCCGCAGCTGCTCGGGCGCGACCTCGATCTGCTCGACCTTGATCGACGCCGACGCGCGGACCGTGGTGCCCATCAGGTCCACCGTCGCGCCGACCGCGACCGCGGGCGGCCGCGCCAGGATGGTGACGTCCTGCGGCGCCTTCTTGCTCGGCGGCGTGCTGGCGATGAACCAGCGCACGGTGTTGAGCGGGATCGCGATGCGCATCCCCAGCGCGTGACGCGCCATGCTGAGCATGGCCGAGGGATTCTGGACGACGAAGCGACCCGCGGAGCGGAGCGCAGCACGAAGCGGGAGCGCCATGGGTAAATCGTATAGCAGCGCACGCCTGCGCCGGGCGCGCGAAGCCCGCAATTCGTCGCGTTACTCCAGCTCGACGCGAATGACGCGCAGCGGCTTGGCGACCACCGCCCCCGCGACCGCGGCGCCATCGACGACGGTGGCGAACAAGCCGCCCGCGTCCGCGCTCGGCACCGCCGTGATGGCGCGCACCCGGCCGTCGACATCGACGACGATCGCGCGGCCGTCGGTGGTGGCGAGCGCGATCGGCGCGCCGGTCACGCCCGCGCGCACGCCGAGCTGATCGATCGCGACGCCGACGAGCGCGACGCCGACCCGCGGGACGCCGTCGCCGTCGACGCCGATCACGGTCGCGTCGCCGAGCGCGTTGGTGCCGAGCGCGATCGCGAGATCGCCGCGGGCGAACCAGGTCGGCGCCAGCGCGCCCGCGGCGCGGCCGTGGCCGGATCGATCGAACAGGTAGAGGCTGCCATCGCGGAGGAGCGCGGCGGGCTGATCTCCGATCGCGACCAGCGCGCGCGGCCGGCCGCCGATCGCGATCGCGTCGATCGGCAGGAGCCCGAGCCCGAGCGAGCGGGTCACGATCGCGCCGTGCTCGAGACTCGCGATCCGGGTGTCGCCGCCGCGCCGCACCAAGGCGAGCTGCGGCAGGAAGCCGTCGCTGGTCCGCCATCGACCGCGCTCGATCCCGGTCGCGGCGTCGACGATCCGGACCTCGGCGCCGACCGCGATCGCGATCGCGTCGCCGGCCGCGACCACCGCGTCGACGGTGGCGCCGCGCCACTGCCACCGCGGCGTCCCGTCGGCAGCGCCGACCGCCCGCACCGCGCCGGCGCCGACGGTCGCGCCGCGCGCGCCACAAGCGACGACGCCCGCGGTCACCGCGAGCGCGATCGGCGTCCCGGGCGGACAGCCGGCCGGCGCGATCCAGCGCCAGCGATCGGCGTGCAGATCGAACGCGGCGACGCCGGCGCCGCGATCGGCGGTCGGTCGATCCTCGAGCACGACCACGTACAGCCGCTCGGCGTCGTCGGGATCGAACGTCACCGCAGCGACCGACGCGGCGCCGGCCTCGGCCGCGATCCCCACGCCGAGCGCGCGGGTCGGCGGCAGATCGGCGCGCGGCGGATCGCCGAGCAGCGGCGCCGCGATCGGGGGCCCCGGCCGCGCGCTCGAATGATCGGCCGGCCACGCGAACCGCGCCGGTCGCGGGTGCTGGGTCACCAGCGGCCACCGCCACGGTCCGCTGACGAAGGCGCGGTCGCCGGCGACGACCATCGGATCACCGCCGGGCGCTGCCAGCGCGCGCGCGCCGTGATCGTCGAGGAGGATCGGCCCGCCGTCGGCGCCGTGGACCAGGCGGCGCGGGCCGCGGCTCGCGATCAGGTGATCGATCGCGACCGGCTCGAGCCGGATCGGCGCCGCCAGCGATCGATCGCGTCGCTCGACGCCGGCCGCGGTCGCGAGCTCGACGCCGTCGCCGGCGCCGCCGCGGGCGCGCCAGAAGTCGGTCGCGATCACCGGGCCACCGACCAGCTCGCCGCGCCGCGGATCGATCGCGCGGACCTCGCGCGGCGCGCCACCGCTGACGATCAGCGGCGCGACCCCACAGTCGGCGCGGAACGGCCGCGGCGCCGCGGTCGCCCAGGTCACGACGTACGCCGCGCCGTCGTCGTCCCAGCGCTCGAGCCTGCCGCCGCGCCAGGCCAGGAGCCAGGCCCGGCCGTCGTCGCACACCGCGACGACGTCGGCGATCGCACCCGGGATCGGGCGCGCCGCGCCGAGCGCATCGACGCCGATCAGCGCGACGCCGCCCGCGATCGCGACCGCCGCCTGCAGGCCGTCGCCGCCGCGGGCCCGCCCCGCCGCGATCCACGTCGCCGCGTACCGCGCGCGCTCGGCACCGGTCGCGCGATCGAGCGCGACGATCGTCTCGCCGCCCGCGGCGTAGACCCGATCGCCGCCGATCGCCACCACCGCCTGACCCGCGGTGCGGTTGCGCCACCGCACCACGCCGGCATCGACGTCGATCAGATCGATCGCCGGCCCGCGATCATCGAACCCCGACAGCGCCGCCTCGGCCGCGCCGTCGATCGCGCCGACCAGCCCGCGCATCACCAGCGGGCCACCGACGACGCCGGGCGCCGCGATCACGCCCTCGCCGATCAGCGCGATCGGCACGTCGGCGGCGCCGACCCGCGTGCGCGGCGGCGGCGGCGGCCAGCCCGGCCGCGGCGCGTCGTACAGCCACGGCGTCGGCGGCAACTCCGCGACGTCGCCACACCCCGCCACCGCCACGATCACCGCGACCGCGCG
>JAYTAJ010001116.1:0-13962 GCA_043737575.1 Myxococcales bacterium
TCAGTCGATCACGATCTGCTCGAGGTCGAGGCCGCCGGCGAAGAGGTAGGAGACGGCCTCGCTCCAGCCGTAGACCTCGACGCCGCAGGTGCCGGGGCACGACAGCGTGTGCGGGCCGGCGGTGACCGGGATGCGGCCGGCCTTGAACGTGCCCGCGCCGAAGCTCGCGAGCTGGGCGGTGACGTCGTTGCCGTCGAGCGACACCGAGCTGCCGGTCGGCGCGGCGATCGACAGGTAGTTCTCGGCGTACTGCGACGGGATGAGCAGCGTGTACGACGTGCGGTACTGCTCGGTCGGCACCGCGAACGCCATCGACGGATCGCCGACGTCGGTCTCGGGCGGCGGCGGCAGGTTCGACAAGAGGTAGTGCGCGACGAAGATCGGCTCGTTGGCCGAGACCTCGACGTCGGCCGTGGTGAAGACGTCGCAGTACGCGCCGACGCCGAGCGGCGCGGCGCAGCCAGCCTGCGGCGGGCTGAACGTGACGGTGGTGCCGGCGCGCTGCGCGACGACGCGGATCAGATCCGGCACCGGATGCGCCCGCGTCTTCGAGTGCGCGACGACGTAGACCTTGCCCCAGGTGCTGGTCGGGAAGAGCTGATCCTCGAGGTGATCGGCGCAGCACGGTGACTGCGCCTGGTTCGACAGGTTGGTGGCCTCGTGGCCGCCGAACACGCCGCACGGCTGCGAGCAGGTGATCGCGGTGCCGGTCAGATCGCCGCCGCCGATCGCCTGCAAGGACAGGGTGTCGAACTGCGCGAGCGTGAAGGTCTGCGTCGAGCCGGCCGGCATCGCGGGCATGGCGACGCCGGGGCGCACCGCGACCTTGGGCGTGACCGTCACCATCGTCGAGCCGGTCGCCGACGCGACGATCGACAGGTAGCCGTTGTAGTCGTTCTTCAGCGGCCGCCGCGTCAGCGTCTTGTAGGTGACGCCGATGTACTCGACGTCGTAGGCGTGGGCCGGGATGAGCAGCGACGCGTCGTTGGAGAACACGCCGACGTTGTCGAGCGGGTTGAACTGGTACGCGACGATCGGCGCCGACGACGTCAGCTGGTACGCCTTGCGTTCGATGCCGCCGAAGTCGAGCGACTGATCGGCGAACCCCATGCGCTGCGGGAACAGCGCCTTCACCGCGCCGGGCGCGACGGTGTCCATCGCCATCTGGCCGGTGCCGTTGCGCAGCGTGACGGTGACCTGCGAGCTCTGCGGGTTCGACACCACGATCGCGAACGGCGAGCCCTGGGCGTTGAGCGAGCAGATCGGCGTGACCTCGCAGACCGTGCCGGGCGAGTCGACGCAGCTGTTGCCGAAGTCGCACAGCCCGGCCATGCCCTCGGCGCCGCCGATGCACACCGGCATCGGGATCGCGGGCGTGGTACCGGTCGCGGTCGGACAGCCGAAGCCGGGGAAGATCTCGGTGCCGTTCACCTCGACGGCGTTGTCGAGATCGACCGGCCAGTACTCGCAGCCGATGTAGCTGCGGCTCGCGGTCGCGTCGGCGCACGACAGGTCGCCGGCGCCGCACTGGCCGTTCTGGCACTGCCCGACGCCGCAGGCCTGCACGACCGGCCCGATGCTGCCGTTGGTGCAGGCGTGGACGACGTCGCCGACGCAGACGGTCAGGCCGGTCGGGCAGCGGTCGCCGCCGTCGTCCTCATCATCATCATCGTCGTCGCCGCTGTGGCTCGGACCGCAGGCGACGACGGCGAGCAGGGCGAGGCCGGCGAGGTGGCGCATCGCGTCAATTTCCGTCGCACTCGGTGGTCGGCGGCTCGACGGCGCACAGCGTGCCGTTGCAGTAGTCGCTGGTGCACTCGAGGGACTGCTGGCACGCCCTGCCGTTGGGCTTCTTCGCGACGCAGGTCGTCGACGAGAAGTCGCAGTACGCGCCGTCGACGCACTCGAACGTGCAGGACGCGCCGACGCCCGGCTTCGCGGTGCACCTGCCGAACTGGGTCTGGGATCCGCCGTCGCAGTAGACGCTGGCGCCCATGCACTCCTCGTCGCTGCGGCACATGCCAGTGACCGCGACGGTGCCGACGAAGACGGTCTCGTTGCACGAGTCCTGCGCGACCTCGGTCGCCATGCCGCACGCCGCGGCGTCGATCCGCATCAGGCAGGCGAACGCCTCGTCGCCGTTGTAGAGCAGGCGGCCCGCGGCGATCGCCTCCATCTGGCGGCCGAACGCGCTCTGGAACAGCGCGGTGAACGACGAGGTGCACTCGGCCTCGGTCGTGATCGGCGGATCGCTGCCGTCGAATCGGTCCATCAGCTCGGTGGCGTTGCAGCAGCGGAACAGGCTGCCGCACTGCGACGCGGCGACCGCGCCGGGCAGCTCACCGAAGGGGAGCGTCGTCGAGGCGTCGATCTCCGCGGCGTCGATCGCGGGGCTGTCAGGGACATCACCGCAGCCGAGGGTGGTCAGGGCGAGCGCGAGCGCGAGGCACAGGGGAGTCGAACGCATGGGGCGACGGTATCGCCGATCGCGGGCCCCGCGCAAAGTTCATGCGGGGCAGGCAGTGGCAATCACCGCGTCGTACACTCGCGCCGATGTCGACCCCCGACCCGACGCGCCTGCCGCGGCAGATCCCGTACATCATCGCGAGCGAAGGCTGCGAGCGCTTCAGCTTCTACGGGATGCGCAACATCCTGACGACGTTCCTGGCGGGGGCGTTCTTCGCGAACCTCGGCGCCGAGGCGGTGCAGGGCGAGGCCGGCAGCTTCCGGATGTTCGCGGCGCTGCCGAGCAAGGCGGCCGAGGCCGCGGCCAAGGACGTCTTCCACACCTTCGTCGCCGGCGTCTACTTCTTCCCGCTGCTCGGCGGCTGGCTGTCGGATCGATTCTTCGGCAAGTACCGCACGATCCTGTGGGTCTCGCTGCTCTACTGCCTCGGCCACGGGTTCCTCGCGAAGTTCGAGGACAACCAGAACGGCTTCTACGCCGGCCTGTTCATGATCGCGGTCGGCTCGGGCGGCATCAAGCCGCTGGTGTCGTCGTTCGTCGGCGATCAGTTCGACCAGCACAACAAGCACCGCGCCAAGGTCGTCTTCGACGCGTTCTACTGGAGCATCAACTTCGGCTCGTTCTTCGCGTCGCTCTTGATGCCCAAGCTCCTCGACGGCTGGGGCCCGGCGATGTGGTGGGACCTGTCGCCGGCGTCGGTCGCGTTCGGCGTGCCCGGCATCCTGATGCTGCTCGCGACCCTGGTGTTCTGGCTCGCCCGCAAGCGCTACGTGCGGGTGCCGCCGGCGCCGCCGGATCCCGACTCGTTCCTGCGCGTGATCTGGACCGCGCTGACCCGCAAGCAAGCGGGCGAAGGATCGCCGGGGCTGGTCATCGCGATCATCGGGCTCGTCCTCGCGCTCGGCTCGCTGAGCCTCCTGTACTGGGCGCCGAGCCTGAAGCTGGTGAAGCCGATCTGCATCGCGCTGCTGTTCCTCTTGCTCGGCGGCGGCATCGGCGCGTGGATCCAGCTCGAGCGCGCCCGCGGGGTCCACCCCGACGAGGCGGTCGACGGCGTCCGCTCGGTGCTGCGGGTGCTCGTCATCTTCGCGCTGGTGACGCCGTTCTGGTCGCTGTTCGATCAGAAGGCGTCGACCTGGGTGTTCCAGGCCAAGAACATGGAGACGCCATCGTGGATCGGGCCGCCGCAGATGCAGGCGCTCAACCCGGCGCTGGTGATGCTGCTGATCCCGCTCAACAACCTGGTGCTGTTCCCGCTGCTGCGGCGCCGCGGCTTCGAGATCTCGCAGCTGTGGCGCATGGGGCTCGGCATCGCGCTGGCCGGCTGCTCGTGGATCGCCGCTGGCGCGCTGCAGCTGGTCCTCGACGCCCGCTACGAGGTCTCGATCTTCTGGCAGCTCCTGCCCTACGTGCTGCTGACCCTCGGCGAGGTGCTGGTGTCGGCGACCGGCCTCGAGTTCGCGTACAGCCAGGCGCCCAAGTCGATGAAGGGCGCGATCATGGCGTTCTGGAGCCTGGCGGTGACGTTCGGCAACGTCTGGGTGCTGATCGTCGACGAGACCGTGAAGCGGCCCGCGGTGACCGACCTGATCGCGAAGACCGGGATCAGCCTCACCGCGTTCCTGATGTTCTTCTTCGCGGCGTTCGCGCTGTCGGCCGCGTTCGCGTTCTCGCGGGTCGCGCGCCGCTACCAGATGGTCGACTACTACCGCCAGGCGTAGCGGTCACGGCCCGCGGTCACATCGTCGCGGTCACATCTTCAGGAACGTCGCGAGATCGAAGTCGGGATCGATCTCGCGCTCCTCGCGCAGCGGCCGCTGGCGCCACGACCAGGTCTGGCCGCACGCGCCGCACAGATCGATGTCGCGGCCGCCCGGGGTGCTCTTGCCCTTGCCGGCGATGATCCACTTCTCGACGGCGCGCTGCTCGCCGCACTTGGGACACGCGTGCAGGTACGGGTCGGTCTGCGCGAAGCCGCGCTTGCGGAGCGCGATGCGGTAGGGCTCGAGATCGGGTGGCGTCGTCGGCGGCATGGCGCGAGGATATCACCGCGGCGGGCATCGACCCCACTTCGGCCGCCGCCTGTCGTACAACGCGGGCGTGCCGTCTCTCGCCAGCCTGCGCGCGCGCGTGACCGGGGCCGGTCGCAGCACCGCGGTCGCGCTGTGCGCGCTCCTGCTCGGGACCTACGCGTACTTCTATCAGGCCGGCGGCTGGAACCAGAACTCGCGGTTCGATCTGGTGCGCGCCACCGTCGAGGACGGCCAGCTCACGATCGATCGGTTCGAGAAGAACACCGGCGACGACTCGATCCGCAACGGCCACTACTACTGCGACAAGGCGCCCGGCTCATCGTGGCTGTGCACGCCGCCGTACGCGGTGATGTACTGGCTGGCCGGGGCGCCCGCGAAGCCGTCGCCGACCTGGCTGGCGTGGGCGGTGTGGCTGTCGATCGTGCTCGCGGTGAGCCTGCCGTCGGCGATCGCCGCGGTGTTCCTGGCGCGGCTGGCGCGGCAGCTCGGGCTCGATCGCTGGCGCGCGATCGCGATCGCCTTGGCGTGGGGCCTGGCGACGATGGCCCTGCCGTACTCGACGCTCCTGTACGGCAACCAGATCGCCGCGGCGTTCCTGCTGATCGCGTTCGCGCTCCTGGTCGAGGTCCGCCGCGGCGGTGCGGCGCCGACGCCACTGCGGATGTTCGCGGTCGGGGCGCTGCTCGGGATGGCGGCGGCGAGCGAGTACCCGGCGATGCTGGTCGTGATCCCGATCAGCGGGTACGGGCTGATCGTGATCCTGCGCGGCCACGGCTGGCGCCCGCTGGTGTGGGCCGTCGTCGGCGGCGCGCTGCCGCTCGGCGGACTGGCGCTGTACCACTGGGCCGCCTTCGGCAGCCCGTCGACGTTTCCGTACAAGTACTCGGTGTGGGAGGCGCCGTCGACGGGCTGGTTCATGGGCGTCGGGCCGATCCATGTCGATCGCCTCGAGGGCACGTTCTTCGGCGAGTTCCGCGGGCTCTTGTGGTCGACGCCGTGGCTGGCGCTCGCGGTGCCCGGGACGATCGCGCTGGCGCGGCGCTACGCCGCCGAGGTCGTGGTGTGCGTGTGGGCGGTGATCGCGTTCCTGTGGCTGAACGCGTCGATCAAGCCCTGGGACGGCGGCTGGGCGACCGGGCCGCGCTACGTCGTGCCGATGCTGCCGTTCCTGACCTTGCTCGCGGGCGGCGTGCTCGGGTGGATGCGCTGGCCGCGGCGCGACGTCGCGCGGGTCGGGTTCGCCGCGGTCGGCGCCCTCGTGGTCGCGCTGGTGCTGTGGAGCGGCGCGCACATGTTCGCGGCGACCGCGGTGAAGCCCGAGGTCGACAACCACATCAAGCGGCCCTACCACGCGCTGGTCTGGCCCAACTTCCGCCGCGGCCGGCTCTCGATCTCGACGCAGAGCATCGACATGGCCGGCAACCCGGCCAAGGGGCCGCGCCAGGCCTGGAACCTCGGCATGAAGGCCGGCCTCGACGGCCACGCCGCGCTGGTCCCGCTCTACCTCTGGTGGCTCCTCACCGCCCTCTGGCTCGTCCGCGCCACCCGCCGCTCGCCCGATCTCTAGCCGCGGCGAAGGTCGACGAGCTCGGGATGCCGCGGCCACGTCGGCGTGGTCCGGCTGTCACCGACGGCTCCGTCGACGACATCGGCGATCCATGTCGGCAAGTCGCCGTAGATTTTCCGCGTGGCCCCATCGACGAACCGGACGCACAGCCGCGCGTCGACGTTGTCGACGGAGTTGTCGTAGACGTACGTGCGGTCGGCGAGATGGATCGCTGGCCAGAGGTTCGCCATCGATCGCTCGTAGCGGCTCAAGATCTTGTCGATCGGAACTGTATGGCCACCTCCCATGACCCGGTCAGCGACGCGCGCCGCGTTGATCCGCGGGTCGCTGGTGCTGATGAAGAACAGGCGGATGAAGTAGTCGAGCGCACGCGCGCGCTCGACAAAGTCGACCTTCTCGGCGGTGGAGAACACGGTCTCGAAGGCGATGCCACGTCCCTCCACGAGGAGCGACTCGCGACGCTCGTGGGCCCAGTTCGCTGCGCTGCGTACGGCGTCCGGAGAGTTCCAGTCGCCGAAGCGGTCTCGGGCGATGTCGTCGGGGTTGAGGTACTCGACACCCTCGCTCCAGCGCTCGGCGCGCAACCGCTTCGTCACCGTGGTCTTGCCCGCGCCGTTGGGTCCGGCGATCACGAGCAAGACCGGATTCACCGAATGCTCCCAGCGAGCTTCAGGCGAAGCTGGACCGCAGCGAGGAGCTCCGTGCCGCGGCGCGCGATGCGCTCGCGCATGAGGCGGAGGCTCTCCTCGCGGGCCTCGGGGATCCCCGCGAACGCTTCGCGCGACAGCTCGATCAGGTCGGCGTCGGTAGGCTCGTAGTCTGCGCTGGCCATGTTTCGCCGCGTCATGGGCCAAGCGTAGCGGAATTCTTGCGCGCGGAGGGATCGGTCGGGAACATGGGCGCATGGACAAAGCGGCGCTGGTGATCCAGCTCGTCGAGCACCTCCGGGCGTCGGCGCGGACGGCGAGGCAGTCGCGGGACGACGCGGCGGTGGAGGTGCGCGATGGCGCGACCCCGGCCGAGAAGCGCGAGGACGCGCGGTCGGCGCAGGAGAACGGCGCGATGGCGCGGGCGCAAGATCGGCGGCTGCGCGAGGCCGAGGCGGCGGTCGAGCAGCTGTTGTCGTTTCGCCCGCCGACGTGGCGCAGCGGTGCGCCGATCGCGACCGGCGCGCTGGTCGAGATCGAGGACGAGGACTCGGGCGAGGGCCGCACGTTCTTCCTCGCGCCGATCGGCGCGGGCGTGACCCTCGCGGGCCCGGGCGGCGATGGCTTCCTGTCGGTGGTGACCCCGGCGTCGCCGATCGGCCGTGCGGTGCTGGGGCGGCGCCAGGGCGACACGGTCGACGTGATGATCGACGGCAACGAGCGGTCGTGGTCGATCGCGTGGGTCGGCTAGCGAGCGGAAAACTTGAGCGCGCCGCGCGAGCCGTGATACTGCTCGGATGTTCAGTCACCCGAACAGGAGTCTCATGAGCGACAAGCCCGAAGCGTTCTCGTCCGTCGACGATCCGATCACCAGCGCGCTGCGCGAGCTGCTCGCGATCTTCGCGGACGCGCTCGGCGACGTGAAGTTCCCCGACGTCGACGCCCGCGCGCTCGGCGCCCAGGCCAAGCAGGTCGAGGAGAAGTTCGCCGAGGTGCGGCGCGCGGAGGCGGCGCTGGTCGAGGCGCGGCGGCGGCTCGGTGAGGCCCAAGATCAGCTGCTGCAACGCGCCCAGCGCGCGGCGGCCTACGCGCGGGTGTTCGCCGACGGCGACGCGGCGCTGACCGCGCGGCTCGAGGCGGTGTCGCTGCCACGGTCGCGGCCGGGCAAGCCCGCGGTCGCCACCGCCGCGGCGTCGAGCGAGCCGCCGAAGAAGCGCGGCCGACCGCGCCGTGTCCCCGACGGCGGCACGACGCTGTTCGCGGCGGCACCGCCCGCCGACGAGCGGGCCACGGCGCCGCGGGCGCCGATGTGATCACGCCGCGGCCGACGATCGGATCGCGGCGCGGTAGCGCGTGATCGCGGCGGCGAGCGCGCGGGCCTCGGCCGCGGTCGGCTCGATCAGCAAGCGCGACGTGACGGCGACGTCGCCGCGCGCGATCCGCTGACCCCAGCCGCCGACCAGCAGGCCGTCGACGATGATCAGGTGGCCCTCGAGGACACCCGGTGCGCGCTGGCCCGCGAGCCGCGCGGCGTCGTGGTGGGCGCTGCGATCCTTGTACGCGACGACGTACTCGTCGTAGTTCGGCAGCAGGTGCGCGGTCGGCCCGCGGCGCCGCGTCGGGGTCGGCGCCGACGGCGCCGCGTAGTAGCTGCGGTCGCCGATCCGCTCGTGGACGAGCGCCGATCCCGCGAGCGCGAGCGCGGCGCGTGCGTCGGCGCGCGTGAGCCCCGCCCACCACGCCAGATCGTCGAGCTGGATCGGACCATGGCCGGTCGCGTAGCGGATCGCGATCGTGGCGAGGGCCTCGTCGCGCGCCAGCGTGGGCCCGCGCGGCGCGATCGCATCGACCCGCGCGTAGGTGTGCAGCTTCCCGCGCATCGGACCGCTGGCGATCAGCGCGCCCAGCTCGGCGTGCATCAGCTGCGCGGCGAGGCGCAGGCCCGACGAGCCCAGGCGCGCGGCGCCCAGCGCGGCCGCCAGCTCGGGGCGCGTGCGCGGGCCGGCCTCGAGGGCGCGGACGATCACCGCGTCGCCGCGGCGCAGGGTGCGCGCGTCGAGCTCGCCCTGACGGTAGAAGGACGCGTTCTGCGCCTGGATCCGCGGCGCCGACAGCGCCAGCATCCACCGCAGATCCTCGACGGCGACGAAGTGCCAGGTCGGCCGCAAGACGTGGGTGCGGACGATCGCGCCGCTGGCGTACGCAGCGGCGACCTCGGCCAGGGCACCGCTGCGGGTGCGCTGCGCGATGCCCCACGCCGCGCCGACCGGATCTTGCGCCTGCACCGCGCCGAGCCAGCGCACCACGTCGAGCGGCGTCGCCAGGCCGGGGCCGACCAGATGCTGCGTGCGGAGGCGGCGCTGGGCCAACACCATCGCTAGTGGACGCCGAGCTCGACATAGGGCGAGTCGGCGGCGACGCGCAGATCGTCCTCGGGCTGCGGCAGGAGCTCCCACGCCTCGGGGTGCTCGGGTGGCACCAGGCCGGTGCTCGCGGTGCGGGCGCGATAGAGCTGGGCGTCGTGCATCACCAGATCGCCGACCGCGTACTGGATCGGCGGCATGCCAGGCGCGAGGGTCGCGCGCGGCCCCCACGCCGACAGCCGCGCGGTCGGTACGTCGGGGAAGCCCGACGCGACGTACTTGATCGGCGCGACCGCGCCGCGGACGTTGTCGGTCGCGGTGACGTTGCCGCGCGTGCCGTTGCGATCGATCCCGTTGATCAGCGCGCGCGGCCCCTCGATGGTGTTGGCGGTGAACCCGATCGCCGCCTGGTTGGCGCCGTTGATCCCGAACACGACGCCGGGATCGGTCGCGCCCGGATCGACCGTCGTGTAGCTGAAGTCCAGCCCGCGAAACGTGTTGCCGCGGAACGTGAGGCTCGAGGTCGCGGCCGCCATGCCGTTGAGGTAGCCGCCGAGGCTGCGGGTATCGGCGTAGTGGTTGTCGTGGAACGTCACGTGGCGATCGCCGTCGCCCGCCTGGGGCGCGCTGAAGAAGTTGAGCAGCGTGCCGGCGCCGCCGACGACGATGTTGTGATCGATCTCGATCGTGCCCGCGCGCACCAGGATCTGGTTGTTGCCGTCCTGGTAGTCGCCGAAGTTGTCGAGCCAGTGCAGCCCGCCGTAGGCGAGGACGTTGTGGTGGATGCGGCTGCCGTCGCCGAGATCCTGGAGCTGCAACGTCTCGCTGCCGGTCCGGATGATGCGGTTGTTGTAGACCTGCAGGTTGGGGAACAGGTTCGACGGCGGCGCGCCGGTCCAGCCGAAGTAGATGCCCTCCGAGTCGATGTCGTGGACGTAGGTGTCGTGGACGCGCACGTTCGCCATCGGCTGCGGCGCATCGCCGGCGGCGCGCGAGTTGAGCAGCCGGATGCCGGCGAAGCCCGAGCGGGTGATCTCGAGGAACTCCAGCTCGAAGTCGGTGGCGTCGCTGACCGCGAGGCCCATGTGCGTGTACGGGCCGCTGTGATCGAGCGCGTCGTCGCTGAGGAAGCCGTAGGTCCCGCGCGAATTCGCGTAGGCGCCGCAGCGGTGACCGGCGAACCCGACGTCGCCGGTCTGGGAGTCGGGATCGTAGCGACCGGTCAGCACCCAGTTGGCGCCGCCGTGCATCGACCAGATGAAGTTGCCGCCGAGGTTGGGGCCGACCTTCACCTGACCGCCGAGGTTGGTGATCACCAGCGGCCGGCTCGCGGCGCGGTCAGGCAGGTTGCCCAGCTCGAAGGTGCGGTACGCGCCCGCGGGGACATAGAGGCGATCGAGCGTGGCCCAGTCGACCTCGGGGAAGCGGGCTTGGACGTCGACGACCGACATCACGCCGTTGGTCGGCGTCGGCAGCGTGAACGTCGTGGTCGGCGCGCCGAAGCGGCCGAACGCCTCGCACGACGACGGCGCACCGTCGAGGCCGGCGTCGTTCGCCGTCGAGCCGCCGTCGTCATCACCGCCGCACGCGGCGACGAGCAGCCCGAGGAGGAGGCGCGGGTGCGGCATCCGACCAGCGTATCACCGGGCGACCGCCCGACCGCGGGAGGTACGATGACGCATGCAGCCCTATCGCGAGCAGGTGGCGGGCACCGAGGCCGATCGCTCGGTGATCGTCGTGGCGCTGAGCGGCACCGTCGTCGGCCTCGATCGGCTGAGCGGGCACATCCGCTGGGAGAACAACCTGCCGGGCGGCGGCATGGGCGAGGTCTTCATCGGGTTCCGCTACGGCGTGCTCGCGGTGTCGGCGCGCGGCGACGATCTGTTCCGCCTCGACTACCTGACCGGCCAGACCCTGTGGCGGGCGAGCACGACCGGCAGCGGCCGCGCCACGATCCTCGTCGAGCCCGACATGATCATCGTCGGCAAGGGCGGCTACCTCGACGCGTTCGATCACCACGGGCGGCGCGGCTGGCAGCAGCGGCTGTCGGGCCGCGGCGTCGGCGGGATCGCGATCGCGCTGCCGGGCAACGTCGCGCAGTCCGACGAGTCCGGCTCTACGTGAGGCAGACCGGCGCGACCTGACGCAGCACCGCGGTCAGCTCGGCGGTGTTGAACGGCTTGGCGAGGAACGCGACGCCGTCGGGCAGCTGCCGCGCCGCCGCCAGATCGGCGGACATCAGCACGATCGGCAGCCCCGGCCAGGTCGCCGCCAGCTCGGCCGCGAGCTCGAGGCCGGAGCGGCCGGGCATCGTGACGTCGCTCAGCACCACGTCGGGCAGCTCCGGCAGGGTCGCGATGATCGCGAGCGCGCCCTGGGCCGACGCCGCGATGTGGACCGCGAAGCCGAGCTCGTCGAGCAGCGCCGCCAGCGCCTCGCGGACGTCGTGACGATCCTCGACCAGCACCAGCGTGCCGGTGAACCGTGTGGCCCGCGGCGGCGGCACCACCGCGGCCGGTGCGGCGCCGCGATCGACCGGCAGAAACAGCGTGAAGCGGGCGCCGACCCCGGGCTGGCTGTCGACGGTGATCGTGCCGCCGCTCTGCGACACGAAGCCGAGCGCGATCGCGAGGCCGAGGCCGGAGCCGCCGGTGATCGCCTTGGTCGTGAAGAACGGCTCGAAGATGCGGGCCCGGGTGTCGGCGTCCATGCCGTCACCGTCGTCGACGACGGTCAGCGCGACGTAGTCCCCGGCGGCGAGCTCGAGCGGTCGCGTCGTGGCGGCCGCGACGCCGAGCGTGAGCCGGCCGCCGCTCGGCATCGCGTCGCGGGCGTTGAGCGCGAGGTTGATGAGCGCGAGCTCGAGCTGCCCGGGATCGATCAGCACCCGCGGCACCGCGTCGGCGACCTCGACGGCGACGACGATCGGATCGCCGAGCACGCGGCGCAGGGTGTCGCCGAGGCGCTCGACCAGCGCGCCGAGATCGACCGAGATCGGGGTCAGCGCCTGGGCCCGACCGAGCGCCAGCAGGTGACCGGTGAGGGTCGCGCCGCGCGCGGCGGCGTCGCGGATGTCGGTGAGCGACGCCGCGACCCGCGGCACCACGTCGAGCCGCGCCGCCAGCTGGGCCGACGCCGAGATCACGGTGAGGATGTTGTTGAAGTCGTGAGCGATGCCGGCCGCGAGCCGGCCGATCGCCTCGAGGCGCTGGCCGCGGCGCACCTGCTCCTCGAAGCGGTTGCGCTCGGTGACGTCGTGGATGATCGACAGCAACAGGGTCCGGCCGGCGATCACCACCGGGCCGCTGTGGACCTCGACGTCGGCCAGCGCGCCGCCGCGGGTGCGGTGGCGGAACTCGAAGCTGGTGCGCTTGCGGGTGCGCGCGCGCTCCAGCTCGACCGCGATCTCGGCCGGGCTGAGGACGTTGATCTGCTGGATCGTCATCGCCCGCAGCTCGGCGAGCGACCAGCCGTAGAACTGCGCCGCTGCCGGGTTGGCGTCGACGATGCGGCCATCGACCGGATCGATCAGCAGCTTGATCGCGGCGTTGACCTCGAACAGCGCGCGGTACAGCGCCTCGCGCTCGCGCAGCGCCTCCTCGGCGGCGAGCTGCGCGGTGACGTCGCGCAGGAACGACATGATGTGCGGCACCGCGTCGATGTCGATGCTGGTGCCGCGGACCTCGAGCTGGAACGTGGAGCCGTCGCGCCGCTGGCCGCGCAGGTGGTAGAGCGCGGGCATGGGCGCGCCGCGCCGCTGCAACGCCAGCTGCGACACCAGCACCTCGCGCGACTCCGGCGCGACGTTCTCGAGGACGCTGTGGCCGATCATCGCCTCGGGGCTGGCCCAGCCGAACAGCTCGGCCAGCCGCCGGTTGGCCAGCACGATGACGCCGTCGCGCTGCACGCCGATCGCATCGGGCGCCGACTCGAGCGCCGCGGCCAGCGACACCAGCAACGGGCCGCGCGTCGCGGCGATCCCCCCGAGCACGGTCACGCCGCGATGGTAACAGATCCGCGCTACTCGAACGCGAGGCCGAGGCCGGCCGGCCGCGACCCCGACGCCGCGCGATAGCCGGTCACGCGCACCGCGATGCGATCGGCGCGGCCGTCCTGACGCAGCCGGCCGCGGACGCCGCGCGCGATCGGCGCGGTGGTCGCGAAGAACACCCCGCCCTCGGCGACGTCGCGGGCGACGCCGTGGACCTCGACGACATCGAGCTCGAGGTGCGCGCCGACGAAGATCGGCAGGCGGGCGCGCGCGGAGCGGCGCTCGGACAGGAGGCGGCGGAACCAGCGGCGGATCGACATCGGCGGCACGGTACGAGCTGCGCCGCGGCGGGACAACTTCTCTACTCGCCCGCCTCCTCGGCCTCGATCGCCGCCTCGCCCTCGCGGTAGGTCGGGTAGCGCAGCTCGACGCCGAGCTCGCGCTTCAGCTTGGCGTTGCGGATGCGGCGGTTGCGGTGCGCGACCTTGGGCTTGCCCGGCTCGAGGATCGCGCGCGACGGCGGCAGCGGCAGCCCCATCCGGGCGCACAGCCACGCCGCGTACTCGCCCTGGGTGGTCGGCTCGTCGTCGGCGACCAGGTAGCAGGCCTTGGTCGCCGCGTGGTCCTCGGCGGCGAACACCACGCGGACCACGTCGTCGACGTGGATGCGCGAGATCGCGTGCTGGCCGTCGTCGAGGATCTTGTACGTGCCCTTGCGCAGCCGCGCCCGCACGCCGCGACCGGGACCGTAGACCGGCGCCAGGCGCAGGATCACGGTGCGCAGCCGATCGAAGGTCGACTGTTCGATCGCGTCCTCGTCGGTCAGGATCGCGCCCATCGCCGGATCGTCGAGCGCGATCGGCGTGTCCTCGTCGATCCACGCGTCGTCGTCGG
>JAYTAJ010001117.1:0-6091 GCA_043737575.1 Myxococcales bacterium
GAACACGCCCGGCATCGGCAGCCGCGCGGCGCGGGCCCGGGCCGCGGCCCACGACGCGTGATCATCTCGCGCCGGCCACGCCAACCGCGATCGATCGGCGCCGACCAGCGCGAGCAGGCCGCGCTCGGCGCCGCCGAGCAGCTCGACGTGCCCACCGTCGCCGAGCCGAGCCGCCGCCGCGGCGACCGCGAGGATCGGCGTGGCCGCCGCGGCGACGCCGTCGATCGCGAGCCCGAGCGCCCAGCGATCGGCATCGACGATCACCGTCAGCGCCGCGGCGCGCGGTCGCGGCGCGCGCGCCGGCAGCGGCACCGACGGCCCCGACCAGCGCGAGGCCCAGCCGGCGATCGCGTCGAGCTCGACGCAACCGTGGACGACCAGCGTGCACGGCCGGCCGCGCCACTGCGCTCGCCACCACGCCTCGATCGTCGCGGGTGTCGCGACGCGGGCGCGGCCCGGGCGGCTCGGTCCGCGCATCGCGCGCCGCCACAAGGCCGCGCCCAGCCGGGCCGATCGATCGCGGCCGCCGACCTCGCGCTCGATCGCCTGGCGCTCGCGGTCGAGGGCGCGCGGCGCGACCCGCGCCGCCGTCATCGCCGCCCACACCGGCCCGATCGCGTCGTCGAGCCCGGGCCCGGTCGCCCGCAGGATCGTCGCGTCGGGCGTGACCCGGCCGTCGAGCCGGGCATCGCCGGCCTGAGCGATCGCGACGTGCTCGGCGAGGTGCGCGAGCTCGCCGCCGTCGTCATCGTCGTCATCGCCGCCGCCGAGCCACGCCTCGACCGCGATCGCGCGGGCGTCGGGATCGCGGATCGCGATCACGGTCAGCCCCGGCCCGGTGTCGATCCGGGTCCAGGTGGCAGGGGCGTCGGCAGCGCGCATCATCGATCCGGCCCCAACCGCGACGGCGATCGCCACCAGGCTGGTGCGCCACGGACGATAGGCACAGGACGTCGCGGCGGGCACGTTTCGGGCAGCTTACAATGTCCCATGGCCCCCATCGTGCGCGCGCGGCCCAATGCGGCCACGCCTCCGCGACTGCCGCCGACGATCCCCGCGCTCACCACGCCGCGGCTGCAGCTGCGCGGGTTCGGCGCGATCGACGTCGACGCGGTCGTCGCGCTGGCCGGCGACGCCGAGGTGTCACGCTACCTGCTGCAGGTGCCGTATCCGTATCCGCGCCAGCTCGCCGAGCAGTGGATCGCGACGCACCCGGAGATCTGGAGTCGCGGTGGCGGGCCGACGTGGGCGATCGAGCGCCGCCGCGATCGCCGCGTGATCGGATCGATCTCGCTCCACTGGAGTGCTCGGCACGAACGCTGCGAGCTCGGCTACTGGCTCGGACGACGCTTCTGGGGCCGCGGCTACGGCCGCGAGAGCGCCGCCGCCGCGGTCGGCTTCGGCTTCGACGTCCTCGAGGTCCACCGTGTCTACGCCCAGCACCTCGGCGGCAACGATCGCTCGGCGACGGTGCTGCGCGCGATCGGTATGACCGCCGAGGGGGTGCGCCGCGATCACATCAAGAAGGGCGACGCCTATCACGATCTCCACGGCTACGCGCTGCTGCGCGGCGAACGACCGTAGTCACTGCGGCGGCGCGCCGTCGCCGTCGTCGCAGCCGGCCATCGACATGCGCGACGGCCAGCCGCCGTCGTGGGCCCGCACCGCGTGGGCCTTGTCGGCGCCGATCGCGGTCGCGAGCTGGCGCTCGGCCTGGTTGCCGAGATCGGCGAGCGCGCGGAAGTAGCGCTCGAACGCCGACGCCTTGCTGAGATCGGCGGGCGCCGGGTACAGGCCGGCGCGCTCCTCGGCGATGCGCCGCTGCAGCGCCGCGGGCTCGCCCGGCGCCGCCTTGTCGGCCAGCTCCTGGCCCATCGCGTGGGCCGACAGCGAGTCGGCGCCGGTCGCGTCGCCGGTCGCCTCGATGTACCAGGTGAGCACCCGCGCGGTCCAATCGGTGCGCGTCGCGGCGAAGGCGGTATTGGCGGCGGCGACCTCGGCCGGCGTCAGCGGCAGAGCGGTGGCGATCTCGGTCGAGACCTCCATCGGTCGCCGCGACATGACCGGCGGGTAGTCGATATTGATCCGACATTCCTTGGCCCACTGCGCCAGCTCGTCCTTGGTCGGGTTGAGCCAGTCGTCGCCGTCGAGCCCGCCGCGCTTGCCACCGCCGGCCTGGCCCGACTCGAGCTGTTGCACGCGCTGCGCGAGCGCGGCGAGCTGCTCGCGCTGCGCCCGATCGCGCTCGATGAGCTGCTCGCGCGACAACGCCGCGACCGACGGATCGGGCTCGGTCCGCGCGATCACCAGCGTCGGTCCACCGGCCTTGGCCATCGCGGTCGTCGGCGTGTCGGTCACCGCGACCGCGGCGCCGGGCGTGATCGTCGCGCGCTGTCCGGCCTGGACCTCGACCGGCGCGCCACCGCCGACGACGCGGATCTTGCCTTCATAGACGGTGACGACGGCGGCGGTCGCGACCACCGCGCCCAGCACACCACTCGTGATCATTTGCTTGGCATTCATCGGTTGGATCTCCACGCGAAAGCAGGTGCCGGTGACCTCGATGGTCCCGACCGGGGTGACGACGACGAAGCGGCCGCCGGGCTCGACCCGGTAGAACACGCCGCCGGTGAACTGATCGATGTGCGCGGCGCGGCCACTGACCAGGTAGCCGAGCTCGGCGCCGGGCTCGGCCACCGCGACCGCGCGGCCGCCGATCGCGACGGTCTCGCGGGCGTCGATCGCGCGGCGCGGCGCCGCCGTCATCGCGAGTCGTGTCGGATCGGGGCGAGTCGCGATCACCACCAGCGCCACGGCGCCGGCGAGCGCGACCGCGCCGACCGCGAACCGGATCCGCATCGGCGCGCGGACCGGGGCCGGCGCCGCGTGGGCGGAGAGCACGCGGTCGGCGAAGTCGGCGGGCGGGCCGTCGGGTTGCCAGCGCGCCAGGGCGGCGCGATCGGCCTCGGGCAGCGCGGCGTCGTCGGCGTCGTCGTGGCGATCATCGGTCATGGCGAACCTCCGCGAGCGCGGCCTGCAGCGCGTGACGCGCGCGGTTGAGGCGCGACCGCACCGTGCCGAGCTCGATGTCGAGCGCGGCGGCGATCTCGCCGTAGTCGAGGCCGTGGAGCTCTCGCAGCAAGAACGCCGCACGAAACTCCGGCGACAGCGCGGCGATCGCGCGATCGATCGCGGCGCCCAGCTGGCGCCGATCGATCGCGTCGGGCCGCGGATCGGCCGCCAGGTCGATCACCGCGATCGGCGTCGGCCGGCGGCGGCGCAGCTCGTCGATCGCGCGGCGTGACGCGATCGCCAGGATCCAGGTCGACAGCCGGGCCGGGCCGGTCGGCGCGAACCCCGGCAGGCGCTGGAACACCGCGAGGAAGGTGTCCTGGGCCAGATCCTCGACGGTGGCGCGGCGGCCGCCGCCGAGCATGCGCCCGAGCAGCGCGAACACCGCGGCCTGGTGGTGCGCGACCAGCGCGCGACACGCCCCGGGATCGTGGCGCTGGGCCCGCCGCACCGTCACGTCGTCCAGCTCGTGGCCCCGGACGGGGGGCGCGGTCGGCTCGATCGGTGCGGCGGCCACGGTCACTGCCCCATACTCGATCGAGCGCGTCGGAAGTTCCCGCCGGTCGGCGCGATCGACGGTCCGGCCCTTGCTTCGACCTCGTTGTCGCTTGCGTCTACGCCGTCTTGTCGAGAGGTTACCTGCCGTGATGTCGCGATTCGCAACCCTGGGGCTCGTCTGCGTCATCGTCGCGTGCGCGGGCACCGACGCCGATCCCGCCGCCGACGCCGGCCCCGACGGCGGCGCCGAGATCGATGGCGGCGCCGAGATCGATGGCGGAGATGGCCGCTGCGCCGCCGACGCCCGCGGCACCGCATGCCTGATCGCGCTCCATGGCGAGGTCCGTGCCAGCTGTGATCCCGCCGCGCTCGCCCATCTCACCACCGCGCTGACCGCGCGCCGCGGCCAGCTGCCGCTGTGGGACGCCGGCACCGCGCTGTTCGTCGCCGACGGCGATCGCGCGATCGCGGGTGAGTGGAACCAGTGGTCGACGACCGCGCTGCGCACGACGCGGCTGTGCGACGGCGCGCTCTACACCGCGACCGCCGCGGTCGCGACCGGTCACTGGCAGTACAAGCTCGTCGACGGCGCGACCTGGACGCTCGATCCGTGGAGCTGGGCCTTCGCCTACGACGACTTCGAGGGCAACGCCGACGGCCGCAACTCGGTGCTCGCCACCCACGACTCCGGCCGCGGCCACCTGGTCGCGCGCCCCGATCCGCTGTGCTCGACCGCGCTCGGCAACTGCCGCGCGATGCTCGCGTACCTGCCGCCGGGCTACGCCGCGCCCGCCAGCGCGGTCACTCGCTATCCCGTGCTGTATCTCCACGACGGTCAGAACGTCTTCGACGATCACAACTGCTGTTTCGGCCACACCGGCTGGGAGCTCAACGTCACCCTCGACACCGAGATCGCGGCCGGCCGGGTCGCGCCGGTCGTCGTCGTCGCCGCCGAGCACGGCGGCGCGGCGCGCAACGACGAGTACGGCTGGACCGAGTCGGTCGGCGGCGCCCAGGAGGCGTTCATCGCGTTCCAGCTCGCCACCGTGCAGCCGACCGCCGAGGCGCTGTGGCGGATCGATCCGGCCCGCCGGGTCGTCGGCGGCTCGTCGCTCGGCGGCCTGATCTCGATGCGGCTCGCGCTCGAGCACCCGACGGTGTACGCCGGCGTGGCGTCGGTGTCGGGCGCGTTCTGGCCGGGCCAGGACACCGCGACCGCGCTGCGCGATCGGCTGCCGTCGATCGGCAAGGTGCCGATGGCGATCTACCTCGATCACGGCGGCACCGCGGCCGGCGGCGGCGACGGCTACGCCGACAACCTCGCGATCCGCGATCAGCTCGACGGCCTCGGCTGGACGCGCAGCGACTCGCCGAGCTGCAGCCGCGGCGTCGACGCGCTCTGCTACCGCCACGAGCCCGGCGCGACTCACGACGAGCTGGCGTGGCGCGATCGCGCGTGGCGCTGGCTGCGCTTCTTCTTCGCGCCTTGATCAGCGCGGCGGATTGACCGGCTCGAGCTCGGGCGGCGGCACCAGCGGCACGATCTCCTCGAGGATCGACGGCGCGGCGGCGTCGGCCGGGCGCAGCAGGTAGAGCCCGATCAGCGCGTCGTCGCGCTGGAACGCGACCCAGGCGTCGGTGCCGTCGGGGATCCGCTGGCGCTCGAAGATCAGCTCGCGGGCGTACTTCGACTGCGGCCCGTCGGCGGTGCGCTTCTCGATCAGCTGGTTCCAGCGCGCCGCGGCGCGGGTGGCGTCGGGCCAGCGCTCGAAGCGTTGCAGTCGCACCACCTGGCCGGCCTGGTAGTGCGCGACGATCCAGGCGTCGCCGAAGATCACGCCGGGTCGGCCGCACTGGGGAAAGGTCTCCTCGGTGCGGCTGGCGACCGCGTCGGCCTCGCTGCGACGGCAGAAGTCGTAGGCCCGCACCGCCTGGGCGGTCTGGGCCGGGGTCAGGCCGAGCGGGATGTGCAGCGGCCCCTCGGCGCGCTGGGCGGCACAGCCGGCCAGCACCGCCGCCACCGCGAGGGCCGCGCGCGTCATCGAAAGGCTGAGTCGCGTCATCGGCCACATGATATAGCGCCCGCCATGCTCGCTCGCGCCTTGCCGGTCCTCATCGGAGTCTTCCTGGCGGTCAGTGCCGCGTGTAGCGACCCGGACGTCGGGCCGCCCCGTCTCACCCCTCCGACCGCGCCCGCCGCCAACGATCCGGCCTTTGCGATCAGCGGCGTGACGCCGTGGAACCTGATCGGCAACGCGCTGACACCGGGCCACGACACGCTCGCGATCGCGATCGCGGCGCCGCGCGGCACCGAGACCGTCGACCTCTGGCTCGACAGCGGGCCGGGCCGACGCCTGGTCCGGACCGGCGCCGAGTTCACCATCACCCTCGACATCGGCGCGCTCCTCGCCAGCGAGCATGAGCTGTTGTTCGCCGCCGACGGCGCCACCACCGCCTTCGCCCGGGTCACGTTCTTCCGCACCCACCCGATGTACTTCGTGGTGTCGACCGACTGGGACTT
>JAYTAJ010001118.1:0-2654 GCA_043737575.1 Myxococcales bacterium
TCGAGGCGCCAGGTCAGCACCGCCTCCTCGAGCTTGCGGGCGAGGGTGCGGCGGTTGTGGAGGAACGCGTTCTTCACCAGCTGCTGGCTGATCGTCGAGCCACCGCGCGCGAAGCGGTCCTCGCGCAGATCGATCTCGAGGCTGCGCGCGATCTGCGCCAGATCGAAGCCGTCGTGATCCCAGAACCGCGCGTCCTCGGCGGCGACGAACGCGCCGCGCACGTAAGCGGGCAGCTGCTCGAGGTCGACCCAGTCGCCGACGCCCGGGCCGACCGCGGCGGTGGTGCCGTCGGGGAAGTGGTGCTCGGCGACGCCGGCGAGGGCGTGGGCGTCGGCGCCGGGCGGCTCGGCCGCGACCTCGCAGCGGTTGGCGCCCGTCACCGCGAGGTGGACGCCGTCGCCGAGCTCGGCGTCGAGATCGATCGTCAGCGCGGCCTGGCCCGCGATCGTGCCGCGCACCGCCATCGCGTCGAGGTGGCCGCGCAGGCCGCGCGGCAGCGCGTCGATCACGCCGCGGCACGGCGCGACCGGGAGCGTCACCGTCACCTCGCCCGCGGTGGGGCCGCGCCGACCCCAGCGCAGCCAGCCCGCGGCGTCGAGCCGCGCGGCGCCGTGACGGATCGCGATCGCGCCGATGTCGAGGCGATCGCCGGCGCGGGTCGCGACGAAGCCGATCGTGGCGTCGAGGGGCATCGCCTCGTCGGCGAGGGCGCGGTGATCGACCAGCGCGCCCGTCAGCGCCAGCTCGCCGTGCAGCTCGAGGGTCGAGCCGACGCCGATCGTGATGCGGCCCGACGCGTGGGCGTGGCCGACGTTGACGGGCCCGGTCAGCGGCGCGAGCAGCGCGAGCGGGACGCGATCGCCCGACACCGCGATCGCGCGACCGTCGCGGCCGCTGGTGGCGGCGATCGCGATCGGCCGCGGCGCGCCGCCATCGTCGACGGTCGCGGTCAGGCGCCACGGGCCGCCCGCGCGATCGCGGATCACCGTGACGCCATCGGCGACCAGGCTCGGCCCGCCGAGATCGACGACGACGCGGCCGCCGACCGCCGCGGCGCGCGCGACGGTGAGGCCGGGCAGGCGGACGTCGGCGCCGATGCGCTCGAAGGAGCCGTCGACGTGGCGGCGCCGATCGGTCGACGCGATCGCGACCGCGCCCGTCACGACGCGGACGCCATCGCCCGACGGATGCAGCTCGACGTCGCGCGCGCGCACGCGCAGGCCAGGCACCTCGGCGATCAGATCGCCGCCCGAGACGACGATGCGGCGCAGGCGATGACCGCCGCCGCCGCCCGCGCCTGGCTTGCGCCGCGCCGCCAGCCGCGCCAGCAGATCGTTCCACGCCGAGTGGCCGGCGTCGTCGGTGACCGCGCGCACCCGCGGCCGGGTCACGCGGATCTCGTCGGGCGATAGCTCGCCCGCGAGCAGCGAGTCGAGCGACACCGACGCCTCGACCGCGTCGGCGGCGAGCAGGTTGCCGACCGCGAGATCGCGCACGACGACGTTGCCGGTCAGGCCGGCCTCGATGCCGCCGACCCGGGTCGGCACGCCGGTCGCGCGGGTCAGCGCCGGCTCGAGCTCGTCCTCGACGCGATGGCGCAGATAGCGCGCCGCCGCGAGCGGCGCGACCGCCGCGACGATGATCGTCAGCGCCGCGAAGCGCTCGGCGCGCAGCCGTCGCCACAGCGCGGGGCCCGCGCTGATCGCCTCCGCGGGAGCCGCGTCAGCCCGCATCAGAAGCCGTGAGGATTCCCGGAAGGGAATCCGAAGGGGTTATGTTCCGTGAGCCCAGTCCTGCGAGCGGGTGACAGGTTCATAGGCTCTCAATGGGGTGCAACGGACTCGGTGCGGCGCTCGTCGCCGTCGAAGCCACGCTGGGCGATGCGGCGCTCGCCGCGCCGACCGTGGGCGGGCAGGGCCGCGGCGATCAGCTGCGCCTCGCACAGCTCGCCGAACTCGATGCCCGCCGCCGCCGCGATCTTCGGCAGCAAGCTGGTCGGCGTCATGCCCGGCACGGTGTTGACCTCGAGCAGGTACTCGTTGCCGGTCTCGCTGACGATCAGATCGACGCGGGTCGCGCCGCGGCAGCCGAGCGCCTGGGTCGCGCGCGCCGCCTGGGTGAGCACGCCGCGGTAGCGCTCGGGCGACAGCCGCGGCGGCAGGTAGTAGTCGCTGGCGCCGCGCGTGTACTTCGCGCCGTAGTCGTAGAAGTCGGACTTCGGCGCGATCTCGACGGCGCCGAGGGCGCGGCCGCCGAGCACCGCGACCGAGACCTCCTGTCCCGCGATGTAGCGCTCGACCAGCACCTCGCCATCGAAGCAGCCGGCCTGCTCGATCGCGGCGGCCAGCTCGCGCTCGCCGTGGACGATCGTGATGCCGACCGACGAGCCTTCGCTCGCGGGCTTCACGACGCACGGATAGCCGAAGTCGCCGTGGCGCGCGATCGCGTCGTCGCCGTCGGCGGGCGCGACGTAGTAGCCAGGCGTCGGCAGGTTGTGGAGGCGGAACAGCTCCTTGGCGCGGACCTTGTGCATCGCGAGCGCGGATGCGAGCACGCCCGAGCCGGTGTACGGGATGCCCATCATCTCGAGCATGCCCTGGACGCAGCCGTCCTCGCCGTAGCGGCCGTGCAGCGCGATGAACGCGACGTCGATC
>JAYTAJ010001119.1:0-6079 GCA_043737575.1 Myxococcales bacterium
AGGATCGTCAGCGACACCAGGCCACCCCACATCGGTGCCGCGATGCGCTTGGCGACGTCCGAGCCTACCCCGTCGTCGAGGAGGATCGGCAGCAGGCCAAACACGTTCGTCAGGACGGTCATGAGCAACGGCCGGACCCGCTTCGCGCCGGCCTCGAGACACGCGGCGGCGAGCTGGGGCACGGTGGTGATCGTGCCGCTGGCGCGGCCTGCCGCCCAGGCCTCGTCGAGGTACACCACCATCACGCTCGCGGTCTCCGCGGCGACGCCGAGGAGCGCGATCATCCCGACCCACACGGCGATCGACGTGTTGAAGCCGGCGAGCCACAAGGTCCAGACCGCCCCGACCGCGGCGAAGGGCACGCTCGCCATCACGATCAGCGCCTGCGCCGCGCCGCGGAAGTTGACGCCGAGGATCACGAAGATCAGGAGGATCGTGATCGGAAGGATGAGCGCCATGCGCGCGCGCACGCGTTCGACCAGCTCGTACTGGCCCGTCCACTTGAGCGTGTATCCCGGCGGGAGCGTGATCTCCCGATCGACGCGCTGCTTCGCCGTCTTCACGTAGCCGCCGATGTCGCTGCTGTCGATGTCGACGTACGTCCAGCCGGTGATCGAGCCCATCTCGCTCTTGATCATGGGCGGTCCCATGACCGACTCGATGCGCGCGAGCTGCCCGAGCGGAACGAAGGCCGCTCCCGCGCTGGCAGTGGCAGCGGACCCGCGGCTCGTCATCTCGTCGGCGTCCTCCGCGCTTGGCGCACTCGCGCCGCCCATGCCGCCCATGCCGCCGCCGCCGCCGCCGGGTGCCGCCGCCTCCATGGGAGTGCCGGTCGATGGGGCACCCGATGCCGTCGAGCGCGCGTAGAGCGGCGCGATCGGGACCAGGACGCTGCGGATCGCGTCGAGGTTGTCGCGCAGCTCGCGTGGGTACCGCACGTTGACCTTGAAGCGCTCGCGGCCTTCGTAGGTCGTCGCGACGTCCATTCCGCCGATCGAGCTCTCGACCACGTCGAGGACGTCGCGCACCGACAGGCCGTAGCGCGCGATCGCTTCGCGGTCGGGCGTGACGTCGAGGAAGAAGCCGCCGAGCTCGCGCTCCGCATAGACGCTGCGGGTGTGCGGCACGGTGCGCAGCACCCGCTCGAGCTCGTTGTTGATCTTCGTGATCACCTCGAGATCGGGTCCGAACACCTTCACGCCGATCGGCGTCCTGATGCCCGTCGAGAGCATGTCGATGCGCGCCTTGATCGGCATCGTCCACGCGCCCTGCACGCCGGGGCTCCGGGTGACCCGCTCGAGCTCCGCGGTGATGCTCTCGATCGTGGCGCCGTCGCGCCATCGATCGCGCGGCTTCAGGTGCACGAGGGTCTCGAACATCGACAGCGGCGCGGGATCGAGCGAGGTCTCAGCGCGGCCGGCCTTGCCGAACACGCGCTCGACCTCGGGGACCTTGCGGATCTGCTGGTCCTGCCACTGCAAGAGGCGCTTGGCCTCCTCGACCGAGATGCCCGGCACGGTGATGGGCATGTACAGCAGGTCCTCCTCGTAGAGCGGCGGCATGAACTCCGACCCGAGCCGCGTGAACGGATAGATCGTCGCGATCACCGCGCCCACGGCGAGGACGATCAGGACGTGGCGCGCTCGCAGGCTCCACCGCAGGAGCGGGCGATAGAGCGCGATGCAGATCCGGTTGATCGGGTTCTTGCGCTCGGGGAGGATCTTGCCGCGCAGGAGGGTGACCATCAGCGCGGGCACGAGCGTGACCGCGAACAGCGTCGCGAACGCCATCGAGAACGTCTTCGCCAGCGCGAGCGGGCGGAACAGGCGGCCCTCCTCGCCCTGCAGGGCGAAGACCGGGAGGAACGCGACCGTGAGCACGAGGAGCGCGCCGAACATCGATGGGCCGAGCTCGCGCGCCGAGCGGATGACGATCTCGGTCCGGTTGGCCTTGTCGCCGTCGCGCTCGGCCTGCTCGATCTTCCGGTGGGCGTTCTCGACCAGGACGCACGCCGAGTCGACCATGTCGCCGAGCGCGAGGATCACGCCCGCGAGCGACATGATGTTGATCGAGATCCCGAGGTAGTAGAACGTCACGAACGTCGCCGCGGCCGCGGTCGGCAGCGTGATCGCGGCGACCAGCGCCGACCGCAGGTGGAACAGGAAGACGAAGATCACGATGACCACGACCGCGAGGATCTGGAGCAGGTTGACCGACAGCGTTCGCACCGAGTGCTTGATGAGCTCGCTGCGGTCGTAGACCGCCACGACCTCGACGCCGGGCGGCAGCGATCGCTTGGTCTCGGCGAGCTTGGCCTTCACGCGCGCGATCACGTCGAGCGCGTTCTCGCCCGAGCGCATGATCACGATGCCGCCCACGGTCTCGCCCTCGCCGTCGAGGTCGACGACGCCGCGGCGCAGGTTGCCGCCGATCACGACCTCGGCGACGTCGCGGATCCGGACCGGCGTGCCGCGCGCGTCGGTCGTGACCACGGCGAGCTCGAGGTCATGCCGGTCCTCGACGTAGCCGCGACCGCGAAGCACGTACTCGTGCTGCGCCATCTCGATGACACGGCCGCCGACCTCGACGTTGGCCCCGCGCACCGCGGCGGCGATCTGGCCGACCGAGACGTTGCGCGCCTTCATGCGCGCCGGGTCGATCTGGATCTGGTACTGCTTCTCGAAGCCGCCGATGCTCGCGACCTCAGCGACGCCGTCGAGCCCCTGCAGCCAGTAGCGCAGGTGCCAGTCCTGGAACGCGCGGCGCTCCTGGAGGCTGGTCTGGCCGGTCTTGTCGACCAGCGCATACTGGAACACCCAGCCGACGCTGGTCGCGTCGGGGCCGATCTGCGGGGTGACGCCCTCGGGCAGCTGGCCCTGGATCTTGGCCAGATACTCGACGACCCGCGAGCGCGCCCAGTACAGGTCGGTGCCGTCCTTGAACACGACGTACACGAACGACATCCCAAACATCGACAGGCCGCGCACGGTCTTGATGCTCGGCGCGCCGAGGAAGGTGGTCGTGATCGGGTACGTGATCTGGTTCTCGATCAGGGTCGGGCTGCGGCCCATCCACTCGGTGGCCACGATCACCTGCGTGTCGGACAGATCCGGCAGCGCGTCGAGCTGGCTGCGCTGCGCGCTCCACACCCCCCACAGCGCCAGCGCAGCGGCGACCCCGAACACCACCAGGCGCTTGCGCGCCGACACGTCGATGAGGCGCGCGATCGTCCCCAGGCGCTCAGTGGTCATGGCCGCCACCGCCGCCGCTCGACGCCCGCAGCCGGCTCTCCGAGTCGAGGAGGAACTGGGCGCCGGTGGCCACGCGCTCGCCCGCGGTCAGGCCGGCCTCGACCCGGTACACCTCGCCGCTCGACGGGCCGAGCGTGATCTCGCGCGGCTGGACGTGGGTGCCGTGGACGACGAACACGATCGCGCGGGTGCCGGTGCGGATCACCGCGCTCTCGGGGATCGCCAGGCCGGGGCCGAGGTTCAAGGTCAGCTCGGCGGACGCGAACGCGCCCGGCCGCAGCTGGCCGGCGCGGTTGTCGATCGCGAACCGCGCCTTCAAGGTGCGCGTCGTCTCGTCGATGGTGGGCGCCAGGAAGGCGATCGTTGCGTCGATCGGCGTCGCCTGGCCCTCGATCGTCAGGCGCGCGTGGTCACCGACGCGGACGTACGCCGCGTCGTGATCGTACAGATCGACCTGGACCCACAGGCGCGACAGATCGGAGATCGTGTAGAGCTCGGTCGACGGGTCGACGAACATGCCCTCGATCGCCGCCTTGGCGACGATCACTCCCGAGCGCGGTGCGAGCAGCGCGAAGGTGCGGTTCGGCACTCGGGTCGCCTCGAGTCGCGCGATCTCGGACTTCGGGACGTCCCACAGCGCGAGTCGGCGGCGAGCGGCCGCGACCAGCGGGTCGTCGGCCGGCCGATCGAGCAGCGAGACCAGCTCGGCCTCGGCCGCGTGGACCTCCTGACTGTAGATCGTGCACAGCGGTCGGCCGGCGCGCACCGCGCGCCCCACGAAGTCGGCCGTGATGGTGTCGATCCAGCCGCGGACCTTCGCGTGCACGTGCGTGGTGCGGGTCTCGTCGAGCGCCACGATGCCGACCGACCGCACCGTGCGCGTCAGATCGCGCTGCTCGACCTCGGCGCTGGCGAGCCCGATCGCCGCGACCTGTTCGGCATCGAGAGTCACACCGGTGTAGCCGGGTGGCGCTTCGCCGTGGGCGCTGTGGGCATCGTCCCCGCCTTGCCGAGCGGCGGCCGGCGAGGCGGGCGCGTCGTCCGCGAACGGCCAGGAGGTGCGGGCGTACTGCGTGATGACCAGCCCCAGCAACACCGCGACCGCCGAAGCGGTGGCGACGATGGCGTGGCGCTCGGAGCGGGGCAAGGTCATGGGGGTTCTCCTTGAGCGGTGGCGCGGGCCAGCCGCACCGACGCGAGCCCGAGCGCACGCTCGGCGGCGGCCAGATCCATCTGCGAAGACCACAACGCCTGGGCCGTCTCGAGGACGCTGACCAGCGGCAACTGGCCGGCCGCATAGGCCGACACCGTCGGCTCGATCGCGGCCCGGGCGCGCGGCACCACCTCGTCGCGCAGCGCGAGCCAGCGCGCCCGGGCCGCCAGTACGCGCTCCCGCGCGACCACGACGTCGCCAGTCACCATGCGCTGCATCGCGACGAGATCCTGCGCCGCCATGTCCGCCATCGCCCGCGACTCGGCGACCTGGGCGCGCAGCTTGCCGCGCCACAACGGGACGCTGATACCGACCATCACCATCCAGCCGGCACCGTCGGCCATGGTGTAGGACGGTCCGGTCCGGATCATCGCCATGGGCCGGTACATGTCGTTCATGACCGCGATCTCCGCACGCGCTCGCTCGACCTCGGCGAGGCCGACCTTCAGCTCGGGACGCCGGTCCAGCGCGGCCGTGACGGCACGGTCCATCGCCAGCGGCTCGTCGGGATCGCCGTCCGCGAGCACCGGCACCGCCAGCCCCGGAGAGCGGCCGAGGCTGGAGTTCATCATCGCCTCGGCGGCGCGGACGTCGGCGCCGTTTGCGGTGGCCTCGCCGGCCACCCGCGCGACCTCGATCTCGGCGCGCAGCACCTCGGCTTGCGTACCCTTGCCGGCGCCGTAGCGCGCCGTGGCCGCACGCAGGAGCTCTGCCGCGAGCGTCTGTTGCTCGCCGAGGATCGAGGTCATCTGCCGCTCCTCGCGAAGCATCACGAACGCGGTCGCGGCCTCGAGCTCGACCTCGAGTCGGACCCGCTCGGCGTCGGCGACCCAGCCGCGGGCCTCCGCCTCCGCAACCCGGGCGCGATGGCCGCGGATCCGCGACAGCGGGAACTGCTGCTCGACGATCAGGCTCACGTCGGCGCCGCCGAGCATGAACGGCAGGTGATCGACGGACGCCGAGACCGTGGGGTCGTCGAGCGCCGAGACGATCTCCGGTCGCTGGCGCGCGGCCACGACGCGCGCGCGCGCCGCCGCGATCTCGGTACGGTGCTGACGAGCGATGGCCACCGCGTCGGCGAGACGAAGCGGCTCGGGCAGCACCGCCGCGTCATCACCACGCGCGTGACCGCCGAGCGCCGCGATCGCGGCAACGAGCAATGACACACGCCGGTACACGCCTCTGCCTTGTTCAAGGCGCGTGCCGACGGGCGAACTCATGCACGCGAGGCTCGACGCGCGCGCCGCGTCGGATCACGCAAACGCTGCGCACTGGCGAGGGGCCGACGCATCGTTTGCGCGACGCGTGCAGTGACTGCCCCGGTTACACGTAGCTGCGGGTCGGCTGCGAAGGCCGTGCCGCCTGCTGGTCTGCAACGACCGCGGTGAACCCCGCCGCGGTCGATCCGTCTGAGGAGTGCGCGCGAAGCCAACGACGCGCATCGCACCACCTTCCGGGGACGAACCTTTCCAGCTCTGCGGCGCCGGTTGCAACGCGCCCGTCAGGCGACGCTTAAGATGACCCGGAAGCGACACTAAAACTGACCCACCCCCGCCGCGGCCGGAAGCCGTCGATGGAGGACCCGATGGAGTCAGATAGTTTGCGTGACCAGCCG
>JAYTAJ010001120.1:0-6078 GCA_043737575.1 Myxococcales bacterium
AGCCACGACGCACCGACGATCACCAGCGCGGTCAGCGCGAAGAACACGTAGCGGGTCTCGCCGTGGACCCGCCAGCCGAGCAGCGCGATCTGCCCGAGCGCCGCGGTCGCGAGCAGGCGCCGCGCCCGATCGGCCGTGGTCGCCGCGCCGAGCCCGCGCCGCCACGCCGCGAGGCCGACCACGAGCCCGATCGCCGCGACCGCGCCGGTGACCGGCCCCGCGAGCATGACCGGCCACGATCGCAGGTAGTCGACCAGGCCGGCGCCGAGGTACGCGCGGTTGCCCATGCGCTCGCCCGCGCCGAGCACGCCGACGATCGAGCCGGTGCGATCGTGGCTCCACGCGAAGAACGGCAGCAGCAGCGCGACGCCGATCGCGGCGATCGCGGCGAGCCAGCGCCGCCGCGCCGGATCGCCGACGAACGCGATCGCGACGATCAGCGCGACCACCGGCGCCGACGCGTAGCGCAGGTAGCACGCCCCCGCCGCGCACCCGCCCGCCGCGAGCGCGCGCGGCACCGAGCGCGCGTCGCCGCCGCACAGCGCCGCGAGGCCGAGCAGGGCCAGCGCCGACGGGATGTCCGACAGCGCCTCGACCGCGCGCCACTGCCACGCCGACGTCGTCGCGATCACCGCGACCGCGAGCGCCGCCGCGTCGGCGCCGAACCGCCGCCGCGCGATCCGATGGATCGCCGCGAGGAAGCCCAGCGCGATCAGCACGAACGGCAGCCGCACCGCGCGGTCGCCGCCGCCGACCGCGACCCCGGGCAGCGCCAGCACCCGCATGCCGATCGATCGGTGCAGCGGATAGTCGTCGGCGCGGGCGCCGTCGATCAGCCCGCGGGCGCCGACCGCGTAGACCGCCTCGTCGTGACCGAGCGCGCGCGGCCGCGCCAGCGTCACCGCGACGACCACCGCGACCGAGGCCAGCGCGAGCGCGATCAGCGCGCGGGCGCCGCGGCTCACTTGTGGCCGGCCGCCCAGGTGATCGGCCACGTCCACGCGTCGTCGAGCGCGGCGCGCCAGCGCACCACGCCCGCGCCGGTGACGAACGCGATCCGGCGATCGCGCAGCTCGGCCGCGGTGACCCGGCCGTCGGCGTCGAGCCAGACGATCCGGGTCGGCTCGACGACGACCTCGGGGCCGACCACCAGCGCATCGAGCGCCTGGCCGAGCGCGTTCCAGAACTCGAGCGCGTCGACCTCGGAGTCCCAGGTCGTCAGCGCGACGCCGGTCGTGCGGCGCGGCGTCGCGATCGCATCGGCGGCGCCGGTCAGCGCGACTCGATCGCCACCCCAGCCCGCCGCCGCGCTCGCCGCCTTGGCCGCGTCGACGCCGTGGGCCCGCAGGAACACCCGCCAGCCCTCCTCGCCCCACACCCCCGCGTGCAGCGCGCCCTTCGGCGCCGCGATCTCGTCGGGTCCCTCGCCCGCGAGGAACAGCGCCGGATGCAAGATCTGCTCGGTCGACACCGGCGGCTGCTTGAACAAGCGATCGATCTTCGACCACGGCTGGTCGCGCCGCAGCGCCGCGACGAAGCCGACCCCCGCGCGGTACGGGAAGATCAGCCCCTCGCGCACCGCGAGCGGCGCCGCCGCCATCAGATCACCGCCGCCCGTCGAGTCCATCGCTCCCGTCATCATGCCGAGGATCTCGTCGTGGGCCCACGGCGGGCCTTGGCCCTGCTCGGCGAGGATGTACTCGATCATCAGCGCGACGCCGTCGCCCTCGACCAGCGCCTGCCGCGCCGCCGTCGCGTCGCCGTTGCCCTTCACCGCCTCCATCCACGGCTCGAGCGCGAAGTGCTGATCCTGCAGCGCGTGGGTGATCTCGTGGGCCATCAGCATGTCGGCCCAGTTGTCGTCGGTGTGCGGCTTGGCCGAGACGTAGAGCTTGCCCTCCTTCGGATCGTAGAAGCCCGCGATCTGCTCGGTCAGCAGATCGATCAGCAGCGTGTCGAGATCGGTGTCCATCGGCACCAGCCCCCAGCGCTTCGCCATCGCCGCCTCCGCGGCGCGCTCGGCCGGCGTCGTGTCCTCCTCCATGCTCGTGAGGATGCGCGCGCGCAGCTGCTCGTCGGTCATCACCCCCTTCGCGATCGTCCGCTTGATCTTCAAGCCGCGCAGCTTCGCCACCTTCTTCGCGATCACGTCCGCGCGCGCCACCAGCTTCGCCGTCCAGTCGTCGTCGGCCCGCGCCGGTCGACAGCCAAGCAGCCACGCAACCGCCGCCAGCGCGAGGAGTGATCGCATGCGCGCTAGCCTACCTCGACCCGCCGACCCGCATGATAGCTTCGCCGTCGCATGAGCATCGCGCTGGCAGGACTCACCGCCGACGAAGTGCAGCACGAGGCCCTGGCCGTCGCCCGCCTCGCCTTCGTCCGCGTCGACGGGCTGCGCGTCGTCGAGCGCCCCGGCTGGTTCCAGCTCATCATGCCCGCCTGGAAGACCGGCGGCCTCAACGTCGTCGCGCTCACCGTCGTCGCCGACGACGCCATCGAGGCCGTCATCGATCACACCCTCGCCGAGTACGCCGCGCTCGGCCTCAAGTTCCGCTGGGTCGTCGATCCCGACAGTCGTCCCCTCGATCTCGCCGCCCGCCTCGCCCGCCGCGGCCTCACCTGCGTCCACGGCCTCGCCATGGCCTGCCCTTCCTCCTCCGCCGAGTCCGTCGCGCTCCCGGCCGACCTCACCGTCGAGCAGGTCGACCACGCCTCCCTCGACGCCTTCGAGCACGTCATGTCCGAGGGCTGGTCCATGGACCCCGCGCCGGTCCGCCCCTACCACCTCGCGCTCCTCGACGATCCGCTCCGCAATCGCCTCTACCTCGCCCGCTGCAACGGCGTCCCCGCCGCCGCCGCCGCGCAGACCTGCTTCACCCGCTCCACCTACCTCACCGGCGGCGTCGTCCTCCCCGCCTTCCGCGGTCGCGGCCTCTACCGCGCCCTCGTCGCCGCCCGCCTCCGCGACGCCGCCGCCTCTCACATCGCCATCGCCACCACCCACGCCCGCGTCTCCACCTCCGCCCCCATCCTCGAGCGCGTCGGCTTCGCCACCGTCTGCGACCTCACGTCGTTCACCAACGACTGACCCGCCGATCGCCGTTCCCGGGATCTCCGAGGCGGCCGCGCGGCCCTGACGTCCCACTGAGACATCGGCGCGCGCGAGCGCGGCGCGCATCGCGCCGACCGGATCTCGCGGACCTGGCGCGGCATGTCGGTTGCTCTTGGGTCGGGCACACCCCGAACGTCCAGGAGTCTTCGATGCGCACCGCTTGCTCGCTCGCCTTCGCCACCGTGATCCTCGCCCCGCTCGCACTCGTCGCCGACGCCCACGCGGGCGCGGGCCTCGAGGTCGAGGCGATCCTCGGCGTCAACGGCGAGGTCGAGGCCGATCAGATGTCGTGCAAGTCCGGCTGCACGGGCACCCAGGCGCTCGACGAGGAGGATCTCGAGGGCAACTTCGGCGTCGCCGCGACCTACGAGCGCGCAGTGCGGCCGCAGCTCCGCATCGGCGGGCGCGCGTCGTACCTGGCGGGCGAGGGCGACAGCAGCGAGCAGGAGCTGTCGACGATCGGCGGCGGCGTCTGGGCTCGCTACCTGTTTCCGGTGTCGACCGACAAGGTCACGCTCCATCTCGCCGCCGACCTGGGCCCGACCTACATGATGACCGAGGCGATGGTGCTCGGCGTCAAGATGGACTTCGCGGGCGTCGGCTTCCACGCGCTGGTCGGCGCGGGCGTATCGGCGAAGATCGCCGACGGCCTCGAGTTTCGCGGCGGCGTCTACTACTCGTACGAGTCGGTGGGATCGATCGAGGCCGACGAGAGCGGCGTGGAGATCGAGGTCGAGGACATGGTCGCGACGCGGGTCTTGATCACGGCCGGCCTCGGCTTCTGACCCGCGGCGTCGGATCGGCGTACACTCGCGCGATGGCGCACGACCGCGATGCCGCGAGCCGACGCGACGAGACGCTCGACCTCCCGGCGTCGAGTGGCGCCGCGGGGAAGCGCAGCCGATCCGAACGGCTGCCGGTGCAGCGCCGCGCCGTCGACGAGCAAGCGACCGCTGCGCCCGCGACCGCCGCACCCGCGACCGCCGTACCCGATGATCCGTTCGCGCTGCACCTCCTCGCCGAGCGCGGCCTGACCGGCACCGCGCAGGCGCTGCCGCACCAAGGCGCGATCCAGCAGTCGTTCGGCGGCCACGACGTCAGCGGCGTCCGCGCCTTCGTCGGCGGGCCCGCCGCCACCGCGTCGCGCGAGCTCGGCGCCCAGGCCTACGCGACCGGCGACGCGACCGCGTTCGCCGCCACGCCCGATCTCCACACCGCCGCCCACGAGGCCGCCCACGTCGTGCAGCAGCGCGGCGGCGGCCAGCTCCGCGGCGGCCTCGGCCAGGTCGGCGACGTCTACGAGCAGCACGCCGACGCGGTCGCCGATCTGGTGGTGAGCGGCCGCTCGGCCGAGGCCACGCTCGATCAGCTCGCGCCGACCGGCGCGCGCGCCGACGCACCCGCGATCCAGCGCCGCGCCGAGCCGGCACCCGCGCCGACCGAGACCGGCGCGCCCGCGGGTCCGGTCGTCGACGTCAGCAACATCCAGATCGAGCCGTGGGAGCTGGTCACCCCCAACAGCGTCGAGCAGCACAAGTTCGCGCTGTTCGGACACAGCAACGCGTACACCGTCTTCATCAGCGATCCCAACCTGCCGACTCAGGTCCGCGCCATCGCCGATCGCCGCGCCGAGAAGTACCTCGCCGACAATCCTGGCACCGCCGACCCCGAGGCGTGGAAGGCCGAGAAGAGTCGCAAGCAGTACCGCCGCCTCACCGACAAGTGGGTCGATTACGCGGGCCGCGTGATGTACGAGCGCTCGGTCGGCGAGGCCGCGCTCGACAAGCTCGCCAAGGCCGAGAAGAAGCTCGTCGCGTCGATCAAGAAGGAGCCGCTCGCGGACCAGCAGAAGCAGGTCGCCAAGCTCCGCGCCGAGCACACCGAGGCGTTCAAGCCCGAGCTGCAGCGGATCAAGGAGCGCTTCATCCTCACCGCCGAGGAGGAGTTCAAGTTCGAGTTCGAGACCCAGAACGCGCGCGGCCACGCGATGGCCCGCCGCGGCAACGACTTCGAGGACGCCGAGGCGGCCGGCGGCGCCACCGTCGGCGGCGAGGGCGACGTCGCGAAGTCGGTGATGGCGTTCGCCGAGGAGCTGAAGCAGAACACCAGCACGGACATCTACACGTACAAGTCCCACAGCTGGGGCCGCTACTCGATCGACTGCGAGCCGCGCATCAAGAAGGACGACAACGGCTGGTACCAGCACGACCCGCTGGTGAAGTGGTTCGCCGCCGTCGACAAGGCCGCCAAGGCGACCAAGGTCGACTGGAACGCGCTCTACACCAACTTCGACGCGGCCAAGGCGGTCAACGAGACGCTCGGCAAGAAGCACGTCCACTTCCAGTGGGAGCACGGCCCGGCGCCGTACGTGAACCACGTGCATCTCGACATTCGACCCGACGAGTCGCACAAGAAAGATCCGTGAAGTCGGCGCTGCTGGTCCTGGTCGTCGGCTGCAGCGCCGCCGCGCCACGCCCGACCTGCCCGCCCGGCGCGCAGTGCGAGTACTACGACACGACGCGGCTGTGGAAGAGCTCGCTCGGCGGCGACTACCGCGAGTACGGCCCCGACGGCGCGCTGATCATCGAGGGCCGCTTCGTCGACGATCAGCGCGACGGCGTGTGGCGCGAGTGGTGGGGCCCGGGCCGCAAGCGCAGCGAGTGCGGCTGGAAGCGTGGCCAGGTCGACGGCCCGTGCATCGAGTGGTGGGAGAACGGCCGCGTCGCCGCCGAGCTGCGCTACCAGGCCAGCCGCGTCGTCGAGGCGGTGTACTACGACGAGGACGGCCAGCGCCTGCCGCGCGACGCCGGCGTCGAGTAGCGATCAGCGACCCCGCAGCTTCGACCACGCCCGCGACGCCCAGCGGCGCGGCGGCGGCGCGACGAGTCCGAGCACGCGCACCGTCTCCGCGGGATCGAGGCGGTACGCGACCGCGCCCTCGAAGAAGCCGGCGCGGCGGATCGTCT